>DASTSI010000224.1:0-3805 GCA_035760745.1 Nitrospira sp.
CGCCTTGCGCGTGTGGGGGTTCGCTTCACTGCCGATATCCAGCTCTCCGTGCAACAAGACCCACTCGGTGGTCAGCTCGACGTCGGCATTGTTCGAGAAGCTGAGCTTGCCGTCGATCGTCAAGCCGTGCAGCGGCGGCGGGCTGACGTCGAGGACCACGTTCATATCGGGCTCGATGACGACCTGATCGCCTGCGGCCGGCACTTTCCCGGAAGGCCAGGTGGCGGGATTCGACCAGAGCGCGGCATTGGCCTGCGAAGAGCTTGCTTGCTGAGCCTCGACGTCCGCGCAGACACCGAGGAGGAAAAGGGCTGGAAAGAGCAACGCAAGAAGGAACGAGCGATATTGTTTTCTCATGGCATCAAGCACCCTTACTCGAAGGCAGCCCGTTGTTTGAGCGGCAATGAATAACGCGATTCTCCCCGATCGCATCCTATAACAGGCATAAGATCCAAGAGCAACAGGCTGGGCGGGCTGCGGCTGGACCACCGGGCGGCTGCCCGCTGCGGTGCCCGCACCTCAAGATGAGACGTGTGAACCGGCGGCTCGTAGGGCGACGGCGCGCTCGCTCCGCCGCGCGGCCTCGAGAGCGGCCGCACAGGCGGGCGAAACGCCGATCTCAGGCGTCGGGGATCTTCGTCCAGGCCGAGCACCAGCCCTTCGAGGACACGAGCTTGCCCGGAAACAGATTGCAGGGCCGCCAGGCGGCACCGGCGTCTCCCTTGAGCTGGACGCAGATGGCGCAATGCTGGCCTTCGGTGTAGCGCACGGCCATCGGATTCGACCTGTCGACTTTCGTGGCGTCTTCGACGTAGTAAAGCGCCTTGGCTATGGGATCGTCGGGAGTCACGTGCGGCAGGTCGTCCTTAGCCTGCGCCACTCCCTCGATGACGACGTAGCTGATCGGAAAAGCGATGGCGGCGTTACGCAGAAAGACGCGTCGATTAAGTCTGCTCCGTTGCATCAGGCGGTTCCTCGTGAGTTCGTGCAGGACGTATCGTAAATGCGAGCTCGCTGAATTTGCGTCAATTTTACCCAAGCGGGCGCCTCGAAAGTCGCCAAGATCCGGCGGGTTAAGTACGAGCTCGGGATCTTCCCGGCGCTGCCCGTCGATGACGCTGCGCGCCACGTCATCGAGCACTACGAGCCTCGCCGTTCTTGACGTGCGGGCCGGCGATGACGGCTCGGCAGTGGGACAACTGTACGAAACGAAAGAGCCCCCGCCACCGGCCGGGGGCTCTTAACGCTTACAGCAGGGTTTGCGGCTTACCGGCTGACCTCGATGCTACTTCCGGCGCCCAAGCCGCCAAAGCCCTCAGCGCTGCGGTCGGCGGAGGGACCGGCTGAGACGACCTTGACCCAGAGTGCATCCTTGTCCTTGAAGTACGAGGTGTCGCGGGCCTTGCGCAGCGCATCCAGGCTGTTCTGCTGCGTACCCGAGGCTGCGGTGGTGAATCCCGGCAACTGGAAGATCACCCAGGAGCCTTTGTCCATCTCCCTGAGGCTGAGGGCCATGTCCTTCCTTTCGGTGGTCACCTTGATCTCGGTGCCGGCTCGTACGTTGCTTTGCGTGACGGTGAAGTCCTTGCCATCGCGGCTCAGAACGACCGGGGGCTGAGCAGGCGCAGCAGGACCGCGACCGAATCCGCCACCGAATCCGCCAGGGCGAGCCGGAGCGCCGCCGGGACCGGCCGCTGGGGCCGGACCGCCAGCGACGGTTCTCGCGGAAGCAGCCCCGGGACCACCAGGACCACCGGCACCCGCGCCGGCCGCTCTGCCAGGACCACCGGGGCCGCCGGGGCCCGCGCCGGGGCCACGAGCGCCGAAACCGCCGAAACCGCCGCCGGGGCCGCCGGGGCCACGAACATTCAGTCGCCCGATATCGCCCTTGCACACGGCAGCGTTCCAGTCGGGTTTGAACTTACAGTCTTCTGCGTCGGCTGCGATGCTGTCGTTGGCACCGTCGTTGATGAGAATGTAGGAATTGGGGATACCGCCGATCGAACCGTCCTTGTCGTGGATCACCGCGGTCTTGTAGGCCGTGCTGCCAAAATTATCGCTGCCCCACTTACTCTCCATCGGCGGGAAATACACCGGCTTGGCGTTGACGAATTTCAGGTTTTCGGCGGCGTTTTCGGTGCTGACCCCGAAGCTCGTGAACATCAGGTAAGAGAGGGCTCCCGTCTTGCGCGTGGCGTTGTCCTCGTAATTGACGAAGGTGTCGTTCACCACGTCATGACGGTAATCGTAGTACTCGTAGCCGCGGATCGGATAATCCGGCATCTCGGGTTTCGGCAAGCTGCGGCCGTAAGCTTTTTCTGCCGGCGTCCTCGGGTTGCCGATGTTCTCGGTCTCGCCCACGAACAGCGAGTCCATGACCTTTGACGTAAAGTCGTAACGACCGAACTCGCCGGACGCGTGCGTAAAGCCGATCGCGTTGTCGGCGAGCTTCACGTTCTTGAACAGGTGGCGCTCACCGCGGCCCCAGATGCCGCCATTGCGGTTCTTGTACGCCGTGAGATCCTCGAAGACCGATATCAGCGCCTTGCTGTTCGCGTCAGCGGGATTCTCGTGGGCGGTATGCGAGCTGCCGGTAACACTGAAAGTGTCGTCCGGCGCCTTGTTCCGGTCGAACATGAACGCGTCGAAGTTGGAGTGGGAGACGTTGCCCTTGAACTCCCCCAGAGGGGTTCGACGCGGCCAGGTTGCCTTGCTGATATCCGTGCCTTCGAACGCGCCCGTCGGGTGCTCCGGCAATGACATCCAGAAGCCCGTCGCTTCGGAACCCGCGGCCACGTTGTCTCGGTAGACGTTGTTCGGATTCGTGATCCAGAACGTCGCGGCGGTGTTGTCGGACGGAATCAGGACGTCCTTGGCGCTCTGGCCGTTGGATCCCGTCCGGGGCTCTCCAGATGCCGCGAGGTTCGTCGGCACGCACGGCTTGTCCGGATGACACTTGGTCAGAATCCCTAAGTTGTGAACATACTCGTTGCCGTGCTCGGCGCCGTCTTCGAGGAAGAAGCAGTGACCGATGTTGTTGTATGTCACGTTGTTCTCGACGCGCACGAAGTTCGTGCCGTGAACCGTCACGCAGCGGCTGTAGGTGTCGTGAATCGCCGAGTTCTCGACGTACTGCCCCTTCGCGTCGCCGACCAGATGCCAGTGGATCGGGTACCGGGCCAAATGCATGTTCTGACCCATGTGATAGAGCTCGACGCCCGAGACGTACATCTTGCTCCCGGCCATCGCCATGATGTGCCCGCCGAAGAGCGTCTTCTCCGAGTCGGGCGAAGACTGGATAAGGATGTTTCGACTCAGCAATCCGACTTCGCCGCGTTCATCCACGTTGAACGTGATCTTGCCGTAGTGCATGTAGCTTAGATTCTTGTCGAGCGTGATCCTATTGCCCTTGATGGCGGCAATGGTCCGCGTCTCGGCCTGATAGGGATCGAAGTCCGTGGACGCGAGGACGATCACGTCGCCGACCCGCCAGCCGGCGGCGTTCAGGACGTCGATCGTGTTGCTGCCTGCCTCGGCGGTCTTCGTTAGCTTGGTCCAGGAATTCGTCCGATCTCCGTGCAGGCTCAGGGTTCCGCCGAGGATCATGATGCCGCGGTCACCCATTCCGCTGATGTCCTCGTCGGGGACGTTATCGGTGAGGGTAATGGTCGCCTTGCGCGTGTGGGGGTTCGCTTCACTGCCGATATCCAGCTCTCCGTGCAACAAGACCCACTCGGTGGTCAGCTCGACGTCGGCATTGTTCGAGAAGCTGAGCTTGCCGTCGATCGTCAAGCCGTGCAGCGGC
>DASTSI010000225.1:0-5668 GCA_035760745.1 Nitrospira sp.
GGTGGGGCCAACAATGGCACCGTGTGCATTTGGCCGCGCATTTTGAAACCCGCTATCGGCTTCCCGGCTACTACCAGTCGATGACGAGCCGCATTCGTGACCTGTGCTGCCAAGAGAAGTTTGACTTGATTCACGTCGATCTACTCTCCATGGCGCAGTTCGTCGATCGAGGGCTCGACATCCCGGCCGTAATCGACTTGCATGATTCCATGACATTGATGGCCCGAAGAGTGTTGAAGGCTCAGAGGCACTGGCGGAACCGCCTGGCCTTCTACGCGCACTTGCGTCGCATCGAAAAACTCGAGGCCGCGCTGGGCACCACTTTTGACTTGATTCTGACCAATTCCACCGTTGATGAACAGGTGATTCGCGGATTGTCGGACCGGTTGAATACCATGACCATCACCAACGGCGTGGACATGGAGTATTTTTCGCCCGACGGGACGTCGGTCCAGAACGACAAGATCGTGTTTACCGGCGTCATGGGATATGGCCCGAACGAGGACGCGGCAATATATTTCGCGAATGAGATTTTTCCGTCGATCAAGGCGGCACGGCCGAAGGCCGAATTTTGGATCGTGGGGAGCGAACCGTCTGACAAGGTCCAATCACTCGCCCGAATCGCGGGCGTGCATGTGACCGGACAGGTCCCCGATGTGCGGCCCTACGTTCGGAGCGCGGCCGTGTTCGTGTCGCCGCTGCGTATTGGTTCGGGAGTTAAGAACAAGCTCCTCGCCGCCATGGCGATGCGGAAGCCAACGGTCGCAACCACCCTCAGCATTGACGGGCTCGATCTTGCGGACGGCTGCGAGGTGCTCTTGGCAGACCAGCCGCAGGACTTTGCCGACAAGGTGCTCCGCCTCCTGGCGGACCCGGAGATGGCGGAGCGGCTCGGCGCCAATGGATTGAGCCGCGTCCAGCGGCAATATTCCTGGACTGCGATGGGAAAAGCGCTGGAATCGGCGATTCAAGGGGTCATGCTGTCCCGTCACGCGAGGGCGGCCTACGCGAGCTAGTGTGACTCAACCGGCAGTGCAACCACGAGGACCAGTGAAGCTCATCCAGGTTTCGAACGATCAGGACCGCGCGAGCTGGGAGCAATTCGTGCTCGGTCACCCCCTCGCCTCTGGGTACCACACCCTATCATGGCAATCGGTTGTTCACCGGGTGTTCGGGCATCAGGTCTATGCCTTGATGGCAAAGGATGAAGACGGCACAGTTCGCGGCGTCCTGCCGCTGGTCCTGACCGACAGCGCCATGTTCGGCCGCTTCCTCACATCAATGGCCTTTTTTAATTATGGAGGCGTCGTTGCGGACGGCACTCATATAACCGCCGCGCTTCTGTCCGAGGCGGCCGAGCTCGCGAAGAGTCTAAGGGCTTCGCATATCGAGTTGCGTCATTCCGAGCCGCTCGAAACCAATTGGCCGGTACGATCCCATAAAGTCTCGATGAGGCTTGCTCTTCCCCCTCAGTATGACATTTTGCTCAAGGCCTTTCCCTCGAAACTCCGAAGCCAGATCAAGCGGGCGCAGAAGGAAGATATGGAAGTTCGCATCGGCGGCGAGGAGTTGCTCGATGACTACTACCGCGTGTTCTCGCGATGCATGCGGGATCTCGGCACGCCGGTGTACGGAAAAAGATTGTTCCAGGCGATCGTCGAGGCATTTCCCAAAGAGGTTCGTCTATGCGTCGTATTCCTTGAGGGACGGCCTCTGGCCTCCGGTCTCGTGTATGGATTTCGGAGAAGGTTGGAGATCCCCTGGGCGGCTTCGGACAGAAGGTACAGCCGCTTGGCGCCGAACATGTTGCTCTACAGCGCGGTGCTGGAATATGCCTGTCGCGAAGGGTATCAAGAATTCGACTTTGGCCGATCTTCCATCGGCGGCGGGACCTACCGATTCAAGGAGCAATGGGGAGCCAAGCCTCATCCGCTGTACTGGTATTATTGGTTGGCCGAAGGCCGCGATGTGCCCCAGTTGAACCCTGAAAATCCCAAGTACAAGGCGGCCATCACCGTCTGGCGACATCTCCCTCTGCCGGTAGCGAATCTGCTCGGCCCGCATATCGTGAAGTACCTCCCATGAAGATACAGCGGACCTTATCTCCGACGGCGGCTCCGATTCCGTTGAGTTGTCTCCTTCGCGGACTCCTCGGGCTGGTGAGCGGCACGAGATATCGCGAGAGGTTGGAGAAAGAGCTGAAACAGCAGTATTCCGCTCACGCCGTGTTCCTGCTCTCTTCGGGGAAAGCAGCATTGACGCTTATCCTCAAGGCCTTGGCCTCCGGCAGCGAGAGAAGGCGGGTCGTGATTCCCGCCTATACCTGTTTCTCCGTGCCGTCCGCTATCGTCAAAGCCGATCTCGAGATCGTCTTGTGCGACGTCGATCCGGAGACGCTGGATTTCAAGTTCGACGAACTGAAGTCCGTCGTGAATGACGAAGTCCTCTGTGTGCTGCCGACCCATCTATTCGGGCTCGCCGCAAATGTCGCGCGCACCCGGGAATTGTGCCGCGAACATGGGGTGGTGGTCGTTGAAGATGCCGCTCAAGCGCTGGGCGGGGAGTCGAGCGCCGGTCCTACGGGCACGATGGGAGACGTGGCGTTCTTCAGCTTGGGTCGTGGAAAAAATCTCACGTCGGGAAGCGGCGGCATCATTCTCAGTTTCTCCCCCGTGCTGACGAACGTCATTGAATCCGAATTCCGGCAAGTGCCGGAACCGCCGCTTTCCGAGAGGATTCGTAACTGGGTCGAAACGCTGTTCATGAAAGTGTTCATCCACCCCGGCTTGTACTGGTTCCCGGCCGGATTGCCTTTCCTCGGTCTTGGAGAAACCAAGTTTTACACGGACTATCCAATCTTCCGCATGGACGAGGTGCGCGCCGCTTTGCTGCAAGGCTGGAGCGATCGGCTGGATGAAGCAAATCGAGACAGAAGGGTAACCGCGCGGCGATTGATGGATGACTTGGGATTGGAGAGAAGAGACGTCAGAGCAGTAGCGCCATCCGATAGCGTCTATCTAAGGCTGCCGCTGTTCATGCGGGACCGAACGGTGAAAGAATGGGTGTGCAAGACGAGTCGGGGAGCCGGAGCCGGAATCAGCCCCAGTTATCCCACGACCGTTCAAGACATCCCGCAGCTGGCCGGCCGAATCCCGGTCCGGCGCGTTCCGGGAGCGCAGGAGATCGTGGAACGCCTGGTGACACTCCCCACCCACCGCTTCGTGACGCAGCGCGACATACGGAAACTGGATCGTATTCTGTCGAGGGAGGGGTCGGCGACTGCCGTCCCTCTCCACGAAGGGACGACGGCGGACGAGAGACGCCGTCGTCCCTGTTCAGTGCCGTTGAAATAGGCGCATCGAATGGACCCGTTTCTCTATATCGAAGGAATGTTCTGGCTGTCCACGGCGTTTATCTTCTACGCCTATGCGGGCTATCCCCTCGGGCTGATGCTGCTCTCCGCGATCCGGGATCGTCCGGTGCGGAAGGTGCACATCTGTCCGAGCGTTTCGTTCATTATTACGGCCTACAACGAGGAACAACGTATTCATGAGAAACTGGTCAATACGCTTCTGTTGGATTATCCGAGAGACCGGATGGAGATCGTCGTGGCCTCGGACTGCTCCACCGACAAGACCGACGAGATTGTCCGCTCGTTCGAGACGTCCGGCGTGCGACTGGTGAGAGCCGTCCGGAAGGGCGGAAAGGAAGTCGCCCAGCAGCTGGCGGTTGAATCGACGAAGGGAGAGATTCTGGTCTTTTCCGATACCGCCACGATTTTGGAGCCGCAGGCGGTTTCGGCGATCGTGAAGAATTTTGCCGATGAGTCGGTCGGATGCGTGAGCAGCGTGGATCGATTCATCGACGCGGATGGGATCGTGAGCGGGGAGGGTGCGTACGTTCGTTATGAAATGCGGCTGCGCCAATTGGAGACGAGGGTGAACACGCTCGTTGGTCTGAGCGGTTCATTCTTTGCCGCGCGCCGAACCGTCTGCAGGGGATGGGCCTCGGATCTGCAAAGCGACTTCAACACGTTGCTCAACAGCGTCCGCCTGGGCCTTCGCGGCGTCGCGGACCCGGAGAGCGTGGGGTACTATAGAAATCTCGTCGATCAACGAAAGGAATATGAGCGGAAGGTCCGGACGGTCGTGAGAGGCATCTCGGTCTTCATGCGAAGCCTGTCGCTCTTGAACCCTCTGCGGTATCATCTGTTCGCCTGGCAATTATTCAGTCATAAACTGTGCCGTTGGCTGGTGCCGTTCGCGATGATTGCCGCACTGGCCGCAAACGGATATCTGGCGCTCTCTTCGCCGGTGTATCGAGGAATCCTGCTCGTACAAGCAGCCTTTTATTCGCTGGCACTGGTCTACCTCATATCACGGCGGGTACCGAGCATCGCGATGCTCAGAATTCCGTCGTTCTTCGTTATGGTGAATCTCAGCATTCTGGACGCCTGGATGCGATATTTCCGCGGTGACCGCATCGTGTCCTGGAATCCTTCGAAGCGATAAAGCGGAGAAAGGAACCATATGGAATCCCAAGAAGTGACGAAAAAAGTCCTGCGTCAGTTCGGCTTGATGGTGGGGGGGATCTTTCTGGTGATCGCCCTGTGGCCGTTGGTATGGCGTCAAGAACCGCTTCGTTCATGGGCATTGGTCGTCGGCCTCGTGCTGACTCTTACCGGTGCGGTGATGCCCGAGGCGTTGCGGCAGATCTATCGGGGGTGGATGTTCCTCGGGCATGTGCTCGGGTGGGTCAATACCCGGATCATCCTGGGGATCCTGTTTTACGGCATTGTGACGCCGATGGGTATAGTGATGAAGCTCACCGGCCGAGATCCGATGAGAAGAGGCTTCGATCCTGAAGCGACGACCTATCGCGTGCCTCGAGAACCGAGGCCCGCTTCGCACATGAAGAACATGTTCTGACGAGTCAATTCTTTAACCGTATCGAGGAGGGGACCGATGGGAGAGTTTCTTCAAGAGTTGTGGGCATTCATGAAGGAGCGGAAGAAGTTTTGGCTGCTGCCGATCATCTTGGTGTTGGTCATGCTCGGAAGCTTGATCGTCCTGACGCAGGGATCGGCTGTCGCGCCGTTTATTTACACGTTGTTCTAAAATAGACGGCCACCCGAAGGGAACGTTGTGCGATCGCGTTTGAAGGCCTCGGCCTGGGACATGCTGGCCGGGGCTTATTTTTATTCAGGCCTTCCACGCCGTCGGCATGCCGGAAAGGTCGTCATCCTGACCTATCATCGCGTGGTGCCGGATGAGATCGTTCGGGACCAACACATACAGCCCGGGATGTACGTCACAACGGAGTCGTTCGCCTTGCATGTTGAGTATCTCGCACAGCGGTTTTCCATCCTGCCTCTGGAGCAGCTCCTGGAGCTGTGG
The DNA here is from genome assembly GCA_035760745.1 of Nitrospira sp. Taxonomy (GTDB): domain Bacteria; phylum Nitrospirota; class Nitrospiria; order Nitrospirales; family Nitrospiraceae; genus Nitrospira_C. The sequence goes on from DASTSI010000225.1 coordinate 5,397, forward strand.
CGAACCGATCGCCTGGACGATCGTACGTCTTACTGTGTCATCACGTTTGATGATGGCTGGTGGGACAATTACCGCTATGCATTTCCGATTCTCAAACGCCATCGCATTCCGGCGACGATTTTCCTCGCCACCGATTACATCGGCACGGCACGCTGGTTCTGGCCGGATCAGCTTGCTTTCGTGCTGGGGGAGGCTTGCCGGCGGAAGATCAACATGGATATCGGCCGGGCAGTGAAGGAGACCGTTGAATCAATATCCGAAAGCGCAGGGTT
>DASTSI010000226.1:0-5213 GCA_035760745.1 Nitrospira sp.
CGCACTGTCATCCGTTTTCTCCAGACCGAAATTCTCGACCTGGAGCCCTACTTGGCCGTCGGCGTGATCGCCTGCACGAGACGGGTCCTCACCGCCGGTGCGGAGATCTCTCATCTGCCCACCATGAGCGAGACGCAGTTCTATCAGTACTTGATGGATGTCGGCCTGAACGTTGCCGTAATCATGGTCCTGATCGTCGGCGTCTTTCTGGTGCGTAAACGACCCGCCTTCCCTTCGCCGGCGTAGGAACAGGGCCTGCCGCTGGCAATGCTCTCGGCCCGGTGATTCGGTCAGTGCCACGCACTCCGTAACTTGCCTGCATGCCGGAAGTTATGGCATCATGCCCCTCCCTGGAGCTTGGATGGCCGCTCTGCTCGAATACGTGGGTTCCGTCCATATTTTCCTCGGCCCTTATCGAGGGAACCCCATCGCACTGTATTTAAAGCGGACGGAAACATTGTGCCAAATAGGGCCGAAGGTCTATCCTTGGAACGAAGTGGTCGGGACGGGAGAGACACCGAATAAGGCAGCGGCCGACTTCGAGGATAAATGGAAGGCCAAAGGACTGACACCCGACATGTATTCCGGCCCGTCCTGGGAGGGCGGGATCAAGCCTGAAAAACCGGCTCCTCCCAAGCCCGCTGCACCGCCGAAACCGCCGGCGTCCGCGGGAGCTTCAGCGACACCGCAACCCCCCGTCGCCCCCGGTTCGAAGCAAACCACACCCGGGCCGACCGGAGCACCGGTCGCCTCAGCTCCGCCGGCCACATCGCAGGGCGAATCGAGTTAGGTTGTCCGAAGCGGTCCCCTCTCAGTCTGACGCCCTATTGAGGCGTGCCACCGGCTGAACCTCCAGTCTGCTTTGCTTGATCCCGTAGCCCAGATACACCGCGATGCCGATGATCGTCCAGACTCCGAACCGGATCCAGGTCAGCTGAGGCAGCTGCCACATCAGGCCCAAACAGGCAGCAGTTCCCAGTAACGGCACGACCGGCATGAACGGCAGACGGAACGGACGGTGGTGGTCCGGCTTCGTGTACCGAAGGACGATGACTCCAATACAGACGAGCACGAACGCAAAGAAGGTCCCGATATTCGTCATGTCAGCCGCTTCCCCGATTGGGATGAGCGCGGAGAGGACGGCCACGGCCACGCCGGTCAGGATCGTCGCCCGGTGCGGCGTCCCAAACTTGGGGTGAACGTAGGACAACGAGGGTCCCAACAAGCGATCGCGTGACATGGCGAAGAAGACGCGGATCTGGCCGAGCATCATGACGACCAAGACGCTGCTGATCCCGGCGACTGCACCGATCGCCACGACCGCCGCTCCCCACTTGAACCCCACGAGACGCAGCGCCTCTGCCACCGGTGCGTGAATATCGATGCGATTGGAAGGGACCAGGCCGGTAAGGACGGCCGCGACCGCGATGTACAAGATCGTACAGACACCCAGTGATCCGATAATTCCGATGGGAACATCACGTTTGGGGTTTTTGGCTTCCTCCGCCGCCGTCGAGACCGCATCGAACCCGATGTAGGCAAAGAACACGATCGCGGCGGCCGCCCCGACACCCGCAAGACCTTGCGGCATGAAGGGAGTCCAGTTCTCGGGGTTCACGGACGTGCTGCCGATCCCGATGAAAAACAAGATCACGGCCAGTTTGACGATGACCACCATTCCGGTCGCGCGCGCGCTTTCCTTGATGCCGATGACGAGAATCACCGTGACGAGCAGAACGATGATTGCCGCAGGGAAATTTGCCACTCCACCGTCGGATCCTCCAGGGGCATGCGTCGCCCAGTGGGGGAGTTCAATCCCGGCCAGCGCTAACAGATTAGTGAAGTACCCGGACCAACCGATCGCCACCGCCACGCAGGCCACCCCATATTCGAGGATGAGATTCCACCCCGTCAGCCAGGCGAGGAGTTCCCCGAGCGTCGCGTACGAAAACGTGTACGCGCTGCCGGCGACGGGAATCATGGCGGACAGTTCCGCGTAGCAGAGTGCGGCCAAGGCGCAGGTCAATCCCGACAGGACAAAGGACAGGACGATTCCCGGCCCGGCACCCGGCCGATGGGCATCGCCGACGACCGCCGTGCCGATCAAGACGAAGATTCCAGTGCCGATAATCGCGCCAATGCCCAGGCACGTTAAATCCCAGGCCGTCAGTGTCTTCTTTAAGCGGTGAGCGGGATGGTCCGCGTCGGCCAGAATCTGCTCGATTGACTTGGTACGGACGAGCCGGTGGATCAACGAGGCTCGAGCTTTTTCAGTGGCGTGTTCCACAGCAGTCGGGACGGCCGGGTGATCCATGGCGATTCACCAAGTATAACAGGCGAGGAATGACCGACCGGCCGCTGTCCGCGTCATCGCATCTGCTTCGCACGTACTTGCGCGGCGCGAAGGAACGCCTCGAACAGGCGCCGGTGAAGGGGATACCGATCGAATAGAAACTCGGGGTGCCATTGGATGCCGAGAAAAAACGGATGGGACGGCAGCTCGATGGATTCCACGATGCCGTCCGGTGCGACCGCCGTTGGGACGAGCGTCGGAGCCACGTCCTTTACCGATTGATGATGGGAACTGTTGACTTGCAGGGTCGCCTTTCCCACGATCCGACGCAACAAAGTGCCCGCGGCGACGCGGACCCTATGACTGACGCTCGTCGCGGGCTTCGCTTGTCGATGCTGAAGCGGATTGGCGAATTGCGATTGAATATCCTGGTACAGGCTGCCGCCCAGCGCGACATTCATTGTCTGCATCCCCCCGCAAATTCCCAGGACCGGAATCCCAGAGGCTCGAGCCATACGAGCCGCATCGAGCTCGAAGGCCGCACGGCGTTCGCTCATCACGGCGAAGGGATAGCGCTGTCGTTCTCCGTACAATGACGGGGAAAGATCGGGCCCGCTGCCTGTCAGAAGCAATCCGTCGATGCCGCTCAAAAGACGGCGCCGGGATGTTGCGGCGCAAGGGAGAGGAAGGACGATCGGGATACCGCCCAGCTCTTCAATCGCGCGAATGTAGCGGCCGCGCAGGAAATAGGTCGGCTCGCGGCCTCCCCATTCTTTTCGGTCACCGGCGTTGAAGTCTGGCGTCACGCCGATGAGCGGCCTCATCGGTCAGCGAACGGGCTCCATTGCCGGAGGCGGCGCTTGGGCGGGCGGCTCATCCGCATCGGCAACGCCAAGGAACCGGATGGGTTTGTCGCCGCGCAGGTGATCCGGCGTAATGATGTAGGTCCCGTACATGCTCGTGGTCCAGATGCTCTTCGCGGCGTCCGTGTTGCCGCCCGAGAAGGCATAGGCCAGGCCCCCCACGATGCCTCCCCCGATGGCGAACACGGCTTTCAAGGGCAAGTAGAGGAGCGTTGATAGTCCCGCCGCAGCCCCCATGGCAGCGCTCGACGCGCTGCCTCCCTCTGAACTGTTCGCTGACGTCGTGTCCTGACTCCAGGCGTTAGGAGCCACCGCGAATGTGAAAAACGTCAACACGACGATCAGTGCGACAATGTTGGAGCAAGAGGTGACGGAAAAGATGGTCCATGAAGACGAATGATGATTCACAGAGCGTCCTCCTTCCTCGACTGGTGAGGCGAGTGCGGCGGTTGGATCTGGCACTCACACGAATGCATGTTGGTGGGTTATAGCAAATTCATCCCGGCTTGCAAACCCCCTGCCCCACCTATGACCCGTCAAGAGCAGGCGGGACCGCTTGGTGCAATATCGAGTTCATCGGCAACGTATGACTTGATCGACTCGACATGCTCTCGCACGAACTCGAATACTTCCCCGGTCAACGATCCCGAAGCGATCCGTTGATTTTCCTGACTGAGGCCCTCTTGCAGCAACCGCTCCAGCTTGCAACGGCATAAGGCTTGAACGAACAGCTCCCCTGCTCGGGCAGTCATGCTGGAGCGATCCTCCATCGGAAGCTCGGCCAGTGCCTTCGTCAGCCACTGATCAAAGTCTGTTACGGCCCTGCAGGCCTCGATCTGACGGTCGGTCATGTCAACCGCGACCTGAATGCCGCCTTTCCAGCTTCGCTTCTTCACGTTGAAGACGCACGTGGACGTTCCGGTGTCCTTCTCGGTTTGCTCGGGGCCGAAAAACAAGGTCACCCGATAGAGGTTGGATTCAGCTCCAGTATCGGCTGGCATGGCGCCATTGTAGCATGCTGAAAATCAAAACGGCCTTCATTGACGGTCCCGCGTGGGCGACGATATCATCCTGGCATGACGACCGGCGAATCCCATCACACACGCGTTCAGCGCATTCAGCGAGCGATGCAGGATATCGGAGAACTGGACGGTTGGTTGTTCTATGACTTTCGTCGAAGCGATCCCCTGAGTTACCGAATCCTGCTGCTCGATCCGTCGACTCACGTCACCAGACGCTGGTACTACTGGGTGCCGGTCACCGGGGCTGCCAAGAAACTCGTTCACCGAATCGAGCCTCATGTCTTGGATCTTCTGCCCGGAGAAACGAATTGTTATGTCTCTTGGGAAGAGCAACGGCGGCTTCTGGCCAATCTCCTGGCCGGACACCGCCGGATTGCCATGCAATATTCTCCGCTGAACGCCGTCCCGTATGTCTCTCGCGTGGACGCGGGGACCGTGGAACTTATCCGACAGTGCGGAACTGAGATTATCAGCTCAGCTGACCTGATCCAGCTCTTCGAGGCGGTGTGGACCGATCAACAGCTCGAGTCTCACCAATATGCCGCGGCTGCGCTTCGGCGAATCGTAGACGATGCCTTCTTCCATGTCGCTGAATCCTTGGTTCGTGACAAGCCGTTGACCGAGTATGGGTTGCAACAATTCATTCTCAAACGGATTCAGGATGCAGGGATGGTGACTTCGAGCGCACCGATCGCCGCCGTCAACGCGCATAGCGCGGACCCGCACTACGCGCCGGCGCCCGCCGACTCAGCCGCAATCCGACGGGATGACGTGGTCTTGATCGACCTGTGGGCCAAGCAGGCGCAAGCCGGTTCAGTTTACGCCGATATCACCTGGACTGCGTTTGCCGGGCCGCGTGTGCCGGAGAAACCCCGGCGGGTGTTCGACCTCGTGAAGCAGGGTCGAGATGCGGCCCTCGGCTTTGTCCGAAAAAAGTTTCAATCTGGAGACCGTCCCTTCGGCTGGGAAGTCGATCAAGCCTGCCGGAGCGTCATCGCGTCGGCGGGTTACGGCGACCGGTTCGTTCACCGGACG
>DASTSI010000227.1:0-11967 GCA_035760745.1 Nitrospira sp.
CCCAGTGCATCGTCGATCAGTGAACATCGGACTTCGGATGAAACTCAACACCACCATGATTGTGAACCGCGTCTCGAATGAAATCTGGGAGATTCCGCCGTCTGAAAAATCAGGCATGTTGGTGCCGGCGAGGATCTATGCGACGCAGGACATCCTCGAATCGATGGACGAAGGCGTCTTCGAGCAGGTCACGAACGTCGCCTGCCTCCCCGGGATCGTCCGCTACGCGCTCTGCATGCCGGACGGCCACTGGGGCTACGGTTTCCCGATCGGGGGGGTGGCGGCCTTCGATGTGGAAAGCGGCGTGGTCTCGCCCGGCGGTGTGGGTTACGACGTGAACTGCGGCATGCGGCTCATCAGGACGGACTTGATGGCCGCCGACGTCCGGCCTCGGCTGGAGCAGCTGATGACCGAATTGTTTCGGCTGATCCCTGCGGGGGTCGGGGCAGGGGGCTTCGTCCGGCTGGATCGCAAGGCGTTCGACTCCGTGATGCGGGATGGCGCGCGATGGTGCGTCGCGCAGGGCTACGGCTGGCATCGCGACCTCGAGCACATCGAAGAAGGCGGGTGCGTGGAAGGCGCCGACCCGTCACGGGTCAGCGACCACGCCGTGAGTCGAGGCATCAACCAGTTGGGGACGCTGGGATCGGGCAATCACTACCTCGAGGTCCAGGTCGTCTCCAACGAGCGCGTGTTCGATCCGGTCACGGCGGCGGCGCTCGGCATTGCGGGGCATGATCAAATCGTGATCATGGTCCATTGCGGGTCCCGCGGATTCGGTCATCAGGTGGCGAGCGACTATCTGAAGGTGTTTGAAAAGGCGATGCGGCGCTACGGGATCTCGGTCAAAGACCAGCAGCTGGCCTGCGCGCCGTTCCGCACGCCGGAAGGGCAGGATTACTTTGCGGCCATGAAATGCGCCGCGAACACGGCCTTCGCCAATCGTCAGGTCATTACGCACCAAGTACGCCGGGCCTTCGCCTCGGTCTTCGGCCGGTCGGCCGAAGAATTGGGAATGGACCTCGTGTACGACGTCGCCCACAACATCGCCAAGGTGGAACGGTACGAAGAGGGCGAGTTGCTCGTGCACCGCAAGGGATCGACGAGGGCCTTCGGTCCGGGACGGCCGGAGCTGCCCGGTGCCTTTCGTGAAACGGGCCAGCCGGTGATCTGCGGCGGGTCGATGGAAACCGGATCGTACCTGCTGGTGGGAACCGAGCGCGCGATGCGGGAGACCTTCGGCTCGACGATGCACGGATCCGGTCGCACCATGTCGCGGGCCCAGGCCAAGAAGGCCATCCGAGGCGAACAGCTTCAGCAACAGATGAAGCGGCAGGGCATTCTCGTCAAGGCCGTGTCGATGTCCGGCCTGGCCGAAGAAGCCGGGTTTGCGTACAAGAACATTTCAGACGTGGTGGAGACCGTCGAGCGCGCGGGAATCACAAAAAAAGTGGCGGAACTCCGACCGATTGGCAATATTAAAGGCTGACGGGCATTGAAAGCGGCCGTCGCCGTGTTGTTGCGATGCTCAAAGCCTGGATGGACCTCTTCCGGTTCCCGCCCGCTGCGGCCTCGCTGAACGGCCTTTGTGACTCGCTCCACCGCCATCCGGCCTATGAGGCCCTATGATTGAGCATCGAAAGAGTAAGCGGTTTCCGGTTCGATTTCGAAGTTCGTTCACGTCTCTCAACATCGTGGGGGGCGAGGGAACGTTGATGGATCTCTCCATTCGCGGGTGCAGGATCGAGAGCCCCACCGAGGTCAAACCAGGTACTTCATTGGAGCTGCGGATCCAAGCCTCGGAGGACGGGCCCCCGCTGACGATTCAGGAGGCGGTCGCCCGCTGGAGCCGGAACCCACAATTCGGACTCGAGTTCGTCATGCTGGCGCCCGAAGAATGGGCGCGTCTTCAGCATACCGTCACGCAGCTCGAGCGGGAGCCCAATCAAACGACGGCACCCGACAAGCCCGAATCTGCTTGAATCTCGCCACAGACCGACGCGTCGGTCGTTGCGGCCCGGCGAGGGCCGGCCTCGCCCTTCTGCATCCTAGGCCTTCCCGCGATAGCCGTACAGCAAGGTCACATTGATCCGTCGGCACTGGTACTCGTCCTTGAAGGAAATCTCGTCCGTTTCATGGAAGAGATCTGAATTGAAGACAACGGCGCGGTTGGCCCGGTAGGGAATCCTCACCGCCTGGGCTCCCACCTCCTTGAGCCAGGCGAGAATCTTCGGCTTGTTCTGGTCGCTGTTGTACTCCTTGAAATTCCAGTCTTTCGGCGCCTCTTTGTCGTAGACCACCAAGCCGCCCGTGCCGTGATTCAGATTGGCGTCATCGGGAGTAATCCAGAAGTTCACGTTGACGGCCGCCGCATCGGCATGGATGTTCAGCCCGCGTCGGGTACTGTCATGCTTGAATGCCCAGGCTTGCGTGAGCCGGTGGTGCTTGAAGATGCGCGGAAACATGAGGCGCAGCTCCTCCGCGATCTGGAACAGCAGGGGCGAGGCGAAGCCGTCGCCGAGGAACGCGCCGCTATACCCGTTCTCGTAGTCCTTTTTCCAGATCGTGGCCTCCAGGCAAAAACGCCGCAGCGCCGCCAACGCTTCCTCGTTCAGGAGCGCGTCGATGTAGGTCACCTCGGGCTGTGTGGCGAGATAGCGCGTCTCGATGTCCCGCACGTCGAGCGAGCGGTTCACCGCGCCGTCGGCGATACGGGACGGCGGGACGCAGTACAGAATGCGGTCAAACGACGGAGCAATAACCTCAAGGCTCTCCCCGTCGAGGGCGGTGCGGTTGCCGGGCGCGTCGTTCGCGAGGAGCCGTGCCTGCACCTGTTGCAGCGCCTTCAAGTACGAATGCGCCTCGTCTGCCACCAACGCCTGTTCCAGCAGATACTGGATCTGTTCGATATCGTGCTTGATGCGCGAGCGATAGACGCTCGTCTCGGTGATCCGCCCGCGATGCGCGTGTCTGGCCTTCGCCGCTTGGCTCAAACAGTCCATGGCCTTGTCGTCCGCGCCCACCCAGGACCAGGCGATGCCCAGATTGTAGAGCGCTTTCTGATATCCCGGCATGAGCGCGAGGGCTCGTTGAAACGACTCGATGGCCTCCTGCATGGTGCCGGCTTCCATCAGCGCGAGGCCGAGATTGTTCCACGCCTCCACATGGGTCGCCTTCAGTTCGATCGCGCGACGAAACGACGCAATCGCCTCCTCGATCCGTCCGGACTCCTGAAGGGCGACCGCCAGGTTGTTATGGATTTCGGCATGGGAGGGATTCAATGCCAAGGCCCGCCGGTATGCCTCGACCGACTCCGGGAGGCGCCCGCCGTCCCGCAGGACGTTCCCAAGATTCATCTGGGCTTCGAAGTATCGTGGATTGAGTGAAACCGCTTGTTCGTACGCAGCGATGGCCTTGTCGTGCCGGCCCGCTTTCTGTGACACCACGCCAAGGTTGAACCAATACAAAAATGAGGACGGCGACTCCTCGGTCGCGGCCGAGAGATAATGGAGAGCGTCTTCCAGCCGGTGGGTCTGATAGAACAGGAGGCCCATGAGATGCAGGGCCTCCGGATGGCGGGGCGAGGCGCGTAAGGCCTCGCCGTATGCCGATTGAGCTTCGGCGAACCGGCCGGCCTGGTGATGAGTTCTTCCGGCCTGGATGTAGGCATGCGCCGGTCCTCCGCCTGGACGGTGCCCGATTCCCTGAAGCGACTCCTGCCGCCGGCGCTCCGAGCGATTCATGGTGCATGAGCCTATCCGAAAGCTGCTTTCCCGGTCAAAGGCCCGAGCGGATGTTTTTTCGCAGTGCCCGGGCTATACTTCCACACTCACGGTAGGCACCGGCCACGACAGAGAACCCCGAAGGAGAGGCGCTCATGAAAGTGATACGACTGTCGGATTATCAGCAATTTGGCAGCGAGAAGATGAAGAAGAACAACATCTTTCAGACGCCGCGGTTTTTTTGCGACGTCTATTGTTTCGAGCCGGGGCAGGAACAGAAAGGCCACGTGCATGGAGAGCAGGACAAGGTGTACCTGGTGCTAGAAGGGCAGGGGACGTTCCAGGTGGGATCACAGAAAGAAGTCCTCGGTCCCGGGCAGGGTACGATCGCCCCGGCCGGAGAAGATCATGGAGTGAGGAACCATACCGACCAACGATTGAAAGTGCTGGTCTTCGTCGCGCCCAACCCGTAACGGCGGCCCTTACTCGTCTCGGTCGATTTTTTTCAGACGACGGTCCAGGGCAAATCGGGTGAGCCCGAGGTGCTTGGCCGCCAGGCTCTTATTGTAATCGGCCAGTCGCAGCGCCTCTTCGATGATCGAATCCTCGATTTCCGACAGCGTTTGTTTGCCCAGTTCCATCTCAACCCGGATCACGTGCCCGTTGCCTTGCGGCACGGAGGTCGCCGGCTGTTTCACTTGGTCATGCAACTCGCGCGGAAGATAGCTCGCGGTCAAGGTGCGTCCCTGGCAAAAGATCATGGCGCGCTCGATGATGTTCTGAAGCTCCCGGATGTTGCCGGGATAGTGATAGCGCTCCAGCAAGGCTCGCGCCTCCGGATCGATGTCGGTCACCTCTTTGCCGAATTCCTTCGCGTAATGCAGCATCGCTTTCATGCAGAGAGGGAGGATGTCCTCCGGCCGCTTCCGCAATGGCGGAAGCTCGAGGGCGACGACGTTTAGTCTGAAGAAGAGATCTTCCCGGAACAAGCCGGCCGCAATGTCCTTCTTAAGATCCCGGTTGGTGGCCGCGATCAGCCGGAAGTCGACGTCGATGTCGGCGGTTCCGCCCAGGCGCCGGAACGACCGTTCCTGGAGCACTCGGAGGAGCTTCGCCTGCATGGAAAGATCAAGGTCTCCGATTTCGTCCAGGAAGAGGGTGCCTCCTTCCGCCCGGTCCAGCAACCCGAGCTTCCGCTGGTGCGCGCCCGTGAACGCGCCGCGCTCGTACCCGAACAACTCGCTCTCAAAGAGATCCCGGGGAATGGCGGTGCAGTTGACGCCGATGAACGGGCCTCCGGCCCGGCCGCCGTTATGGTGAAGGACGCGGGCCACGAACTCTTTTCCGGTTCCCGTTTCACCGAGCATCAACACGGTGCTCTTGGGGTTTTGCGCGACCTCGCGGATTTGCCCGAGCAGGATCTGCATCGCGGCGCTTTTCGCGATCAAATGGTCGATGCCGTACTGATCCATGTCCCGTTCGGTTTGGTATGTCATCCGCTGACGGAGCGTCAAAAGCTCCAGGCCGCGATCCAAGACCTGTTCCAATCCCTCGAGATCGACCGTCTTGATGACGAAATCGTAGGCGCCCAACTTCATCGCCTCGACCGCGTCCTGCACGGTTCCGTAAGCGGTCAGCATGATCACCAGCGCAAACGGGGCTTTGGCGCGACAAACCTTCAGGGCGTCGAGGCCGGACATGCCGGGCATTTTGACATCGAGCAGCACCAGGTCGGGGACGTCGTGCTCGAGCGCTTTGACCAACATTTCACCCGATTCGAACGCGGAGACCCGATGGTGCCGCCTGGACAGCCGCTTGACCAGGGCCGATCGAATGGCGGGCTCGTCGTCAGTGACAAAAATGTTTGCGTTCATGCTGTCGACCTCGTACCGAGTGCAGTGTTCGAAGGGAGCCAGAGTCGAACCACCGTTCCCTGATTCGGCTCGCTGGTCACTGAAATGTCGCCGCCGTGCGCATCAACGATGTTGCGGCAGATCGCGAGACCGAGCCCCGTGCCTCGCTGCTTGCCAGTGGTGAAGAACGGCTGAAACACGTGCGGAAGATCCTTCGCCTCGATTCCGGATCCGGTATCCGCGACTTCGAGGACGATACCGGGCCTGTTCGCCCGTCTGGCCTCCGTGGCGCTGAGGCGGAGCTCCCCGCCGGAGGCCATGGCATCGAGCGAGTTTTGGCACAGGTTGAGAAGGACCTGCTTGATTTGATCCCGATCGGCCTGGACGACCAGCGACGGCGCAGAGGAACGGGACACCGTGACGCGCTGGCGCTCCAGTCTCGTGTCGAGCAACTTGAGCACCTCGTCCACCACTTCGTCGGGGTTCCAGCTCGTGGGGACGACCTCCCGCGGTCTCGCATAGTCGATAATCTGGTTCACGATGCGGTCCAGGCGCCGGGTCTCGTTGAGAATGATGTCGAGATCGGCCCGCTTGCCGTCCGAGGGATCCACTTCATCGCGGAGCAGGGCGGCGGTCGAGCCGATGCCCACGAGCGGATTGCGTATCTCGTGCGCGATGCCCGCCGCCACCTGACCGAGGGTCGCCAGCCGTTCGGCGCGGCTCAATTGAACCTGCATGTCGTCGAGCGCCGTAATGTCGATGTTAAAACCTTGGTACATCGTCGTCTGGCCTTCTTCGTTCCTGATGGGAATGCGCCGGCTCAGGACCTTGCGCACCGTGCCGTCATGGCGTACGAAGCGAAAGATGGTCTCGTAAGGTTTGTCTTCGACGACCGCTTCCTCGTATTCCCGCAGCACCCGCTCCCGGTCTTCAGGATGAATGGATTGGCGGAAGTCCTCGGGGGGGCCCTCCTCATCGGGATTGAACCCCGCGAGCTGCCGGTTGTACCGGTTGCTGAAGGTGACCGTCATGGCGTTGGTCGTGAAAATGCCGAACGGCGCATGGTCCACGATGCTGCGGTATTTCTCCTCGGACGCCGCCAGATTTTCGTTGAGCGCGCGCAGTTCTTCCTGACTGTGCCGGAGGCTGATGACGTGCTCCCGCACTTGGTGGCTCATGGTGCTCATGACCCTGGTGAGCTCTCCCAACTCGTCCTTGCGATCGAGGACTTGCACGTCGGTCGGCACCGGTCCCTGGGATGAACGGACCGACTTCGCGAGACTGGTCAAGGGGCCGGTGATCGACCGGGCGATCAACTGAAGGGCCAGCGCGATGAGCACGAAGACGAGGGCCATTCCCCACATCACGCGGACCACCATCGATTTTCTGGCCTCCGACATGTTGGCGAGCGCGTCGTTCAGCGCGGCCTGCTCCAGACGGTCGAAGCGGGCCATGTGCTCCCGAATCGACAGCATCAACGTGCGACCCCGCCCTTGTTCGAGGTATTGCAGCGCTCCCGCCGTCTGGCCCTTCTTCACCGACCGAATCAGCGCCTCTTTCTCATCCATCATCTGCTTGACGAGACGTTGGGCTTCCTGCAGGGCTTCAAATTGCGGCCTGTGATGACGGATCAGGGTCACGAGCGTCTGCTCCACCGACGGCAAGTGCTGGCGCGCATTCTTGGAGGGTTCGAGATAGGCGTCTTGCCGCGTGACGACATACCCGCGGAACCCCGTCTCATAGTCCACGACCAACCGCATGTATTCCGCCGCCGCCCGCTGGGTGACATAGACGCGGTCCAACTGCTCTTCGTGCTCGGTCAGCGTTTCCAGGCTGCGGTAGGTCTGTAGACCCAGAATGAAAAACGCGGCGAGAGGGATCAGCGAGGTGAGCAGAAGCTTCCGCGCGATCGGGAGATCGCTGAAAAACTGGGCTAACTGCCGTCGCATAGAAAACGGCGCTCCTCTTTCGTCATCGTAAGGAGCGCTGAGAACTGTTGTCAAATCGCCATGATGAGAAACGGCAAGCATTGCGCAGCCCTCCGGTGCCGCCCCGATCATCGCCCCCTCATTTCGTTCGCCTTCAGAGGAGTCCGTGAGGGTCCCGCTGCCGGCCCAAGCCCTGAGGAGCCCGGTCCGATCGAGGGAGACAACGGCTGATATGCAGCTCCCAAGTCGGGGCTTCGAGGCGGCACAGAGGATTCGGATTCGTGCCGCGGTCCCAGCCGCGGCAAGCCTTGATGTCTTTGGTCTGAGGTCCGGCCGAGGTCCGAGAGCGTCGTCGGGGTGCGGGACGGCAGGGAATCGGACCGGATCGGCTCTCCCTCTGCGCCGCGTTCCCACAGAGCCGGCGCCTCGCCGGAACGGACGTTACCGGCGATGATGCGCTGTGCCTGGGTCTCGGCGACGGCGAGTTCATCTCCATAGACGTCGGTTTGATATTCCTCGGTATCCGCCTTGGCCAGCGAAGACCAGATCGACTGGCCCGATTCGGTGACCCGGATCTTCGTGACCGTGGACAGGCCCGGTCTGATCGGGTGCTCTCGAATCTCATCCGATGCCAGCGCGATGCGGACCGGGACTCGCTCGGTGATGTGGATGAAGTTGCCGGTCGAGTTGTCGGGAGGCAGCAGGGCGAAAGGGCTCCCGGTCCCGGGTACCAAGCCCTCCACCGTGCCGTGAAAGGTATGGTTCCCGCCGTAGAGGTCCACCCGGACTTCGGCCGGCTGGCCCGGCCTGATCTCGCTCAACTCCGTTTCGCGCAGGTTCGCCTCGACCCACAAATGATCGAGCGGCACAATGGTCATCAGGTTGGTGCCGGGCCTCACCCGGTCACCGACCTGCGCCTTGCGCTTCGCCACGTAGCCGGACACCGGAGCCCGAATCTGCTGCCTGGCATACTCGAGGTGCGCTTCGATGAATTCGTGCTTGGCCAACTCGACGGCCGGGTGCTCCATCGCGGTCGTGCCGCCGATCTGAGCGTCCAGCGCGTCATACTCGGCCTGCGTTTCCCGCACTTCGGCCTGGGCCGCTTCCAGCTGGTCCTCGGCGTTCTGAAGAATTTGCCTAGACACCGCGCCGCTCGGGGCGGCCTTGCGGTACCGCTGCACGTCGTGGCGCACCACCTCCTGGCGGGCCCGGCGGGCCGCGAGCTTCTCGGCCAACTGCCGTTGCGTGAAGAAGAGGGCGTTGATGCGCCGGACCGTGTCGCCGAGCCGTCCGCGGGCCCGTCCCAGCGCGGCATAGGCCTCGTGTTCATCGAGTCTGACCAGCACATCGCCGCGGTTCACGAACTGCGTTTCTTCGACGAGCACCTGCGTGATGATGCCCGTCGCTTGCGCCGCGACGGGGACGAGGTTGCCCGTCACGTAGGCGTTGTCCGTTTGAATCCAGTGGCGGGCCGTACTCCACCAGTACATCCCGTATACGGCCGCGCCCAGAGCCATCGCCAACAGCACGATCGCCAGGCGCCGGTTGCGCCGGGCATGGAGCCGGTCCTCGTACGGATCAGGCGCCGAAGCCGTGAGGGACTGGCTCGTGGTCATTGCGTCATCCCGCGTGGTCGTTCGGCCGTTGCTCGATGTCGCGGTTCTCGTATCCGCCGCCCAGCGCTTCGATCAAATCCACGACGGCGACGAGCTGATCGCTCTCCAGCGCGCGCAGCGCGTATTCCTGTTCCAGCACGGGGTACCGGTGGCGGAGCACTTCCCGGTCGTCGTCGAGGCCGTTGACCAACCGCACCTTGGCGAGGCGCCAGTCCTCGCTCAACGACGCCACCAGCCGTTTGTGGGACTCGAGCATCTCTTTCGTGGCTTGCCAGGCGCTGAGACTGTCGGCGACCTCCCGAAGGGCGCCAAGCAGCGTGTCGTTGTAAAGCTCGACGGCGGCATCGTATTCGGCCCGGTGCACGGCAAGCTCGCCGCGCAGCCGGCCGCCTTCGAACCAGGGGAGTCGAAGGCCCGGGGCGATGCCGTAGGAAAAGCTTTGTCCTCGGAACACGAAGTTGGCCAGCTTGTCGGCTCCCTTCGTCAAGGTCAGTGCGTTGAAGCCGACGAAGGCGGTGAGATCGATCGTCGGGTAAAATTGCGTCTTGGCGACCTTCACCATCCGCGCAGCTGAATCGGCCCTGTACAGGGCGGCCGCCAGATCCGGCCGGTGGATCAGCAACCCGATCGACAGATGCTCGGGCACCGGAACCTGCTCGGGAATCACGGGAACGGCGTGTGTGAAGAGGTGCCTCGCATCGTCCGGTCCCTTGCCGGTCAATCGGGCGATCAGGTGCCGTTGAACGTCCAGTTGGTCGCGCACGCCGGCCTGCCGCTTGACGGCTGCCTCATAGTCGGCGATCGCCTGCTTGACCGCGAGATCATGGTCGAGTCCGAGCTTGAAGCGGGTTTCGGCCAGCCGACGAAGCTGGCGCCGGAGCTCGACGATGGCGTTCACCAGTTCGAGCTGGCGGTGAAGTGCCTGTCCGCGGAAGTAGGCCCGCGCGATGCCCGTCGTGAGATGCAGGCGGACCTCGCCGCGCTCAGCCTCCTCGGCGGCCGCCTGTCCGAGCGCCGCTTCCAGCGTCGCGCGATTCTTCCCCCAGAAGTCGAATTCGTAGCGGAAGTTCAAGGGATTCACGATGCCGAGCAGGATGCGGGCGCCCGCGACCTCGGGGTTCAGCGCCGCAAAGACGCCGTGCTGGGAAATCCGCTCGTAGGTCAAGGAGGCGTCCGCTTCAAGAAAGGGCAGCAGCCGGGCGCCCTCGACTCGCACGAGCCCCTGTGCCTCGCGCAGCCGGGCTGAGGCGACCTTGAGTCCGGGATTGTCGCGCAAGGCCGTCTCCATCAGCTCATTGAGCTCCGGATTCTGGAACTGCTCCCACCACCGCTCGTCGGGCCATTGCCGCAGGCGGTTCGTCACTTCCGCCAGGGTCTCTTTCAGCTCGGGCGGCGCACTGTAAACGGCCGGAGGATCACCTTTCGGGATCCAGGCGCACCCGGAGAGCGCGACGACCGCCGAGAAACACAGGCTCACGAACCAACGTCCTGATGAGGGTGCGTGGTCCTTCACGGCTGCTCCATCAACTCTTCCGCCTGGAGCTCGCGGACGGCTTCGGCCGGCTTCAGCACCGGGACGCGCGTGGACTGCGCGAACCACACCATGACGGCCGATGCGGCGCAGAGCCCGGCGGACAGCAGAAAGGCATCGTTCAGCGCGAGGATGCCGGCTTGCTGTTTCGCGGTATGTTGAAGCGTGCGATGGACCATGGCCGGATCGAACCCGAGGTGCTGAAGTTTTGAGACGAGTTCCTGCAGCGGGTCGTACGAGGCGGAGAGGCGTCCGCCGAAATGGTCACTGAGTTGCAACTGGTGAAAGGGCAGGCGCCGGAATACGACCACGCCTTGCCAGGTAATGCCGAGAGCGCCCGCCGCGATACGGAAGACGTTTGCAGCTTCCGCGGCCCGCAGCATCTGATCCCCCGACAACCCATGCAGGGTCAGGACCGTGAGCGGGGTGAAGAACGATCCCAGGAACAGCCCCTCCACGACCATCGGCCAGAAGATTTGATCATACGACTGCGGGTCGTCGAACAGGCCGATCCAGTAGAACGTCGCCGCGAAGCCGAGGGCGTTCAAGGAAGCCAGGAGCCGGACGTCGACCCGCTTCGCGACTTCGTGCATGACCGCGATGATCGGGATCCCCAACAACATCATCGGTAGAAACACCATGCCGGCCAGCGTCGAGGAGTAGCCGAGTAGGATTTGCAGTTGCACGACAAAGAGAGCCAGCAAGCCCTGAATCGCCACAAAGCCCAGCGTCAGGCAGAGCAGGCCGACGGCGAAGTTCCGATGGACGAACAACCGGAGATCGATCGCCGGCTGGCGCTCGCCGAGCTCCCAGACGATCCACACCGGTATCGCCAGGACGACGCCGGCGAGAAGCCATTGCAGCAACGGCGTGTCGAGCCAGTCGAAATCGTTGCCCAAGTTGAGGAGGGTCTGCAGGCCGCCGAAGATGACGGCGAGCAACAGGAAGCCGAGGAGATCGAACGGGTCGTCGCGCCGCTCCGCGCGGCGCTCGAACAGAAGGGCGGCGGTGACGCCCGCGATGGCGAGCGCGCAAGCGATGTTCCACTGGAAGAGCGAGCGCCAGCCGAACTCATCGGCGATCCAGCCTCCTGCCGCCAGTCCGAGCGTGAACGGCATCAAGGTGAAGAGGCCCCAGACGGCCAGCCCCATTGATTTCAATCGGTCGGGGTACTCCCGCAGGAGCAGCGACTGTCCGAGCGGCAACGTGAGGCCCCCCGCCAGACCGAGGAGGATGCGTGCCGGCACGAACGTCGCGATGCCGTCGCTGACCAGGCACAGGGCGGAGGCGGCGGCGTACAGCAGGAATGCTCCGACG
>DASTSI010000228.1:0-6261 GCA_035760745.1 Nitrospira sp.
GGCGTCCGCAAGACGCATTGGATCGACCTGCCGGCCGCCCAGCTCGCACAGACGCCGCATTCGAAGCTCAACGCCGAGCTTCAGATCCTGCTGCGGGCCGTCCGCCCAGACACCTTGCTCGTTCCCTTCGTCGGCGACGTGCATCTCGACCACCAGCTCGTCTTCCTGTCGTCGCTGGTTGCGGCCCGTCCCGTCCAACCCGAATACCCGCGCACGATCCTCGCCTATGAGACCGTGTCCGAAACGAACTGGAACGCGCCCTATGTGACGCCGGGCTTCGTGCCGAACGTCTTCATCGACATCGAATCGACCTTGCCCCGCAAACTGGAGGCGGCCGCGATGTTCGCTTCGCAAATCAAGGAATTCCCGCACGAGCGTTCGGTCGAAGCCTTGCGCGCGCTCGCGACGGTGAGGGGCGCCGCGATGCACCTCAAGTCAGCCGAGGCCTTTGTCCTGCTGCGCAATGTCATGTGATCCTAGTGGAGTGTTCCGAGATGAAGCGCTGGCCGATCTTCGATGAAGAGCAAATAGCCGATGTGGTGGAAGTTCTCCGATCAGGCCGCGTAAACGCCTGGACCGGCGACCATGTGAAAGCCTTTGAACGGGCGTATGCGCGCAGCCTTGGACGGCGCCATGCGGTCGCGCTCGCCAACGGCTCGGTCGCGCTGGATCTGGCGATGAGGGTTCTCGGCATCGGCCCAGGCGACGAGGTGATCGTCACCCCCCGCAGCTTCGTTGCCTCAGCCGCCTGCGTGATGTTCGCCGGCGCCACACCGGTATTCGCGGATGTTGACCCCATCTCGGGAAACCTCTCCGCCGAAACGATCGCGCCGAAGATCACGGCGCGGACAAAGGCAGTCATTGTCGTGCATGTCGGCGGATGGCCGAGCGACATGCCGGCGATCATGGAGCTGGCGCGACGTGCCGGCATCAAGGTCGTCGAGGATTGCGCCCAGGCGCATGGGGCCGAATACAACGGACGTCCGATCGGCTCCTTCGGCGACATAGCCGCATTCTCGTTCTGCCAGGACAAGATCATCACGACGGGCGGCGAAGGCGGGCTTGTCGCGATGGATGACAAGAAATTGTGGCTCGCCGCCTGGAGCCTGAAGGACCACGGCAAGAACTACAACGTCGTTTTCGCCCCGTCCCGGCCGAACGGCTTTCGCTGGCTGCACGACAGTATCGGCACCAACTGGCGCATGACGTCGGTCCAGGCTGTGCTCGGCTTGCGGCAGCTCGAACGCCTGCCTGATTGGCATGTCCAGCGGGAACGAAACGCCAATATCTGGATGAAGACGCTTGCCGATTTGCCGATGCTGCGTACGCCGCGGCTCGACCCCGTGCACAGGCATGCTTGGTATCGGTGCTATTTCTACGTCAGGCCGGAGATGCTGTCCGCGGGGTGGACGCGCGACCAACTGATCGCGGCGGTCAACGCGGCAGGCGTTCCGTGCTTCTCGGGAAGCTGCTCGGAAATCTATCTGGAACATGCGTTTTCGGATGCCGGCGTGGGACCGTCCGAACGTCTCCCGGTGGCACGGCAACTTGGTGAAACAAGCCTCGCCTTCCTGGTCGATCCGTCCTGGACGGTCGAGGAGACCACGGCGGCGGCCTTGACGACGCGATCCGTCCTGGTAGCCGCCGCGCGCGAACTCGAGCCGGCATGATGCGCGAGCTTGCAGCCAGAAAAACCGGGAGCGAACCGGCAACTTCTCTCGGAGAGCTGAGGGTAGTGTCTTCGACGCCACCGGATCTGGCGCCCTCCCTTGGGGCAAGAAAGCTGCTCGGGCTCGAATTGCCGATCGCTACCCGGCTCTATCAGCAGATGATGTTCATCCGGCTCGTCGAGGAGCGTCTGCTCGACCTTTTTTCCAAGGGCGTTCTGTTCGGCACGACCCATACGTCCATTGGCCAGGAGGCGAATGCCGTCGGCGTGGTGAACGCGCTTGACCGCGAGCGCGACATCATCTGGAGCAACCACCGGTGCCACGGCCATTTCATTGCCTATTCGGGCGAGATCGAGGCCCTGATCGCCGAGATCATGGGGCGCGTGACGGGCATTTGCGGGGGACGCGGCGGCAGCCAGCATCTGTGCTTCCGCAACTTCCACTCAAACGGCATCCAGGGCGGCATAGCGCCGGTGGCCGTTGGCAGCGCGCTGGCGCGGAAGGACGAGGGCGCCGTCGCAGTGGTCTTCCTGGGCGACGGCACGATGGGCGAGGGAGCGGTGTACGAAAGCCTTAATCTCGCATCCATCTTCGGCGCCCCCGTTCTTTTCGTGGTCGAGGACAATGAAATTGCCCAGACGACGCCCAAAAACCTGACCGTCTCCGGCTCGATCGTCGCCAGGGCCGAACCGTTCAATGTCCGTACCTTCGCCTACGATGGCAACGATCCGGTCGAGATACACAGGCTCGCCGAAGAAGCCGTGGGCTATGTCCGCGTCGAATCGCGCCCCGCCTGGCTCTATCTGCGGACCGAACGGATTGGCCCCCACAGCAAGGGAGACGATACGCGGCCGGCCTTCCGTCTCGAGCAGGCCCGCGCCCGGGATCCGATCCCGCCGATGCGCCCGCGCGTCGCGAATTTCGAGGAGATCGACGCATTCTGCCGGTCTGTCGTGGACCGCGCGGTCGAATCCGCGGCCGCGGCCGCTTTGGCGCGAGGCTGATCCATGCGCGTCGTCGAATCCATCAATCGCGCGCTGCACGACCTCATGGAGGCCAATCGCCAGCTGGTGGTGATGGGCGAGGACGTCCTCGATCCCTATGGCGGGGCCTTCAAGGTCACCAAGGGCCTGTCCACCGCCTACAAGGATCGTGTCTGGACCACGCCGATCAGCGAGGGCGGCATTGTCGGCATGGCGGCGGGCATGGCCCTCAAGGGCAAGCCTGTCATCGTCGAGCTCATGTTCGGAGATTTCATCGCGCTTGCCGCCGACCAGATCATCAACCACGTGGCCAAGTTCCGCTGGATGTACAACGATCAGGTCGAGGTTCCTGTCATCGTCCGCTCTCCCATGGGCGGGCGGCGCGGCTACGGGCCGACGCATTCGCAAAGTCTGGAAAAGCATTTCTGCGGCGTGCCCGGGCTCACCGTGCTCGCCACCAATGAATATGCGGATCCGGGTGACCTGCTGCATCGGGCCTTCGCTTCCCGGTCTCCTCACCTGATCATCGAAAACAAGGTCATGTATTCGAGGCCCGTGCTCGGCGCGGCCGCGCTTCCGCGCCCGGCCGATCCGGATGTCGTGATCCTGACATATGGCGGGTGCGTCGAGCACGCGGTCGCGGCCGCAAACAAGCTCGCTGCGGAGGAGGAAATCGCGACCGCCGTGGTGGCCGTTGAACAGCTGTCCCCGTTTCCCGACGAGGACGTCCGAAGCCAGGTCGGCGAATGCGTCCGAGTGCTCGCGGTTGAGGAGGGTACGCCCGGTTGGGGCTTTGCGTCGGAGTGCGCGCGCGCCCTGATCGGCCGGGTCAAGCATTTCAGCGCGTTGACTGGGCCGAACCATCCCGTCCCCTCCAGCCGCGAATGGGAAGACGATCTGCTGCCCGGTGCGAACGCCATCCAGGCGGCCTGCATCGATCTGTTCAACAAGGGCTAGCCTTCATGAGCGTGATTGTCGAAGCCCCGCGGGTCAATGCCAACGAGGACCAACTCCAGCTCATTGAAATCAGGGCGGTGCAGGGTCAGAGGGTTGAGCAAGGGACCATACTTTTCGTCCTCGAGACCACGAAGGCGGCGGTTGAGGTCGACGCTCCGCGGGCGGGGATCGTCGGCCGGCTCGAAGCCAAGGTCGGCGACTTCGTCCCGGTCGGCGCGGCGCTATGCGAAATCGTCGATGAACACGCCGGCGCGGTGTCCGCCGCGGCCAAAGCGGCGCATGCCGGGGTCAACGGCACCGCGATAACGGCCAAGGCCCGCAAGATCGCGTCCGAGCTCGGGATCGACCTTGCGGAGGTCAACCCCGTCAACGGCCGCATCGGCGAAGCCGAGGTGCGCGCCACGGCCAGCCGTCGATCGGGCGCCAGGGAGACCGGACCCGCCGCGTTCCCCTCCGCGGTGCCTTCACGAGGCACGCGGCGGGCCGTCATCATCGGCGGCGGCGGCCACGCCGCCTGCCTGATCGACGCGCTCGACGGCTCGGGATACGACATAGTCGGCTGCACCGATGAGGCCCTGCCCGTCGGTCACCAGGTCTGTGGCGGCATTTCGGTGATCGGGACGGAAGAGTGCCTGGAGCGCCTGCTGGCCGAAGACACACCCTACGCCTTCATCGGCATTGGCGGCGCCCAGTCCAGCGACGCGCGGCGGTCGATGTTTGAACGCGCCTTGGCCATGGGCTTCGTCCTGCCGCCGGTGATCCACCCTTCCGCGATCGTTTCCAAGGCGGCCAGGATTGGACATGGCTGTCATATCCTGGCCGGGGCGACGATCGGGCCCCGCTGCACGATCGGAAACAACGTGATCGTCAATCAGGGGACGATCGTCTGCCACGACAGCATCGTGCACGACAATGCGCACCTGACGCCGGGGGCCATCCTTGCCGGCGGGGTGAGCGTCGGCGCAATGACGGTCGTGGGGATGGGCGCAACGGTGCTGCTCGGCGTCCAGATCGGCGCCGACTGCCTGATCCACAACGGCGCGCATATCAGCGCAAACGTGGCAGACAATACCATCGTCGACGCCCAGGGCCGGCGGCATCTGCACTAGAAGCGAAGCCCTTCCTCTGCAAAGGCCTCGCCCGTCCTTCACAAGACGCGTGCGAGCAGCGGCACAAGCATCTCGGAGCCGGGAATGCTGAGGTGATGGCTGTCGAAGTACAGCGGCTTGCCATCCACCACGGCGACGCACCGCTTCTCGGGACAGAGCACCTGCGTCGGGTATATCCGCATGAGGCGCGGATGCGGGCCGAGCCTGTCCAGAATACCAAGCGCGATCTGCTGCCGTTCCCAATAGACACTCTCCGGCACGCCGAGGCTGGACGGGTCGTCGCCCTGTCTCAGGAGCCGAGCCGCCGAAGAGGGAACGTCATAGCCGATCTCCGGGACCGGATAGACGATGACCACCTTCTTCCCGGCCTGGAGCAGCCGATGCACGCTTCTATCGAGAGACGCTTCAAAGGCGTCGCGCGCCTCGGCGGAAAATCGGTCGAATTGAATGCCGTCCCGGTTCTGCAATTGCGGAACATTGCCGTTTCGCTCCGCTGGCCCGAGTTCGACGGCCCGTCCCTCGAGGTAGAGGGACCATCTGGCGGCGATAATGACGGTCTTCAATTCCGGGTGGTTGAGGACGTATTTGAGCCGCAGATCGTTTCCCCGGATGCAATCCTGGTCCGTCCCGACGCCGAGGAGAGGAGGACAGCGCGGTGTCGCGCCGTAGACCGTGCTCGAGCCTTGGGCCGCAAACCGGGACATGGCGCCGAACAGCGCCCCCGCGTGCGAATCGCCCCACAGGAAAATCCGTGCATTTGTGGGCACGCCTATCGTGCAGGGAGAATTTGCCGCGAGCTGCAGCGACACGTCCCCGCATTCATCCGCCTCGGGGTTTGCGGACATCGCGTAGCTGGCCAACGCATTCACGTCCTTGGAGAAACGCATCGGCCAGCCGCCGTCCAGGTAGATGGCCAGGCCGGTGATCCCGGTTGCGATGGTGGCCAAGGCGCCTGCGGCAAAAACCGGTACCTCGCGGGCCGCCCGCGACGGCCGCTCGATATATCGCCAGGACAGGAGCGCCAGCGCGAACGATGCCGCTATCAAGGCGGCTGTTTGAAACAGGCTGAGTTGATCGATCGACACATAGCCCACCAGAACGATCAGCGGCCAATGCCAAAGGTAGAGCGAGTAGCTTATCAGGCCGACGCCGACGAACGGCTTCGTTGAAATCAGCCGAGTGGCCCAGGATTTCGGCGCGCCTTCCCCGTACCCTCCGTGGATGACAAGCGCGGCGCCCACGCATGGAACGAGCGCTGTGAGGCCGGGGAAGGTCGTCACGTCGGAATAGCACAGCACGGCAGTAAGGATCAGGAGAAGGCCGGCCGCGGTCGCCGCCTCGCGTTGCCAGCGCCGGGCGAGAGGTGGAACTGTTTCAAGCGCCAGGAGGCTGCCCAACAGAAACTCCCATGCGCGGAAGGGGGTCAGGTAGAAGGCAGCGGCATCGTCGTACTGCATCACCACGATGCTCGCGAGCAAGGAAAATCCCGCAATGGCCGCAATGGTGACGTGAACGCCGCGAGCTCCCAGCCGCCAGATGAAG
>DASTSI010000229.1:0-22536 GCA_035760745.1 Nitrospira sp.
GGTAAACAACCATCCCGTCCTCCCGTGGCGTGACGGCACCACGCAATCGAAGAGATCGACGCCTCGAGAGACGGCTTCGACCAGATTCTCGGGCATCCCGACGCCCATCAGATACCGCGGCTTTGTTGTCGGCAATTCGGGGACCGTGACGTCGAGCGTACCGTACATCTCGTGCTTCGTTTCTCCGACCGACAATCCTCCGATCGCATAGCCGTCGAAATCCATCATGACGATGTCCCGAGCCGACGCCATGCGGAGGTCGGGCTCGAGCCCGCCTTGGATGATTCCAAAGACTGCCTGGTCGGACCTTCGACGCGCGGCCTGACAGCGGGCCGCCCACAACGTTGTTCGCCGCACAGCTTCCCGTACAAGGTCGCGATCCGCCGGTAAGGCCACGCAGTGATCGAACGTCATGGCGATGTCGCTACCAAGGCTTTCTTGAACCTCGATGATGCGTTCCGGAGTCATGAAGTGCGCCGATCCGTCCAGATGCGATTGGAAGCTGGCCCCCTCGTCCGTAATCTGGCACAGCTTCGCCAGGCTGAAGATCTGAAATCCTCCGCTGTCGGTCAAAATCGCGCCCTGCCATCCGGTAAATCGATGGAGCCCGCCCATTTCGGCCACGAGCTTATGCCCGGGGCGCAGATAGAGGTGATAGGCATTGTTGAGCATGAGCCGGTAGCCGAGTTGCTCGAGATCAGGCGGCTCCATTCCCTTTACTGGACCGAGAGTGCCGACCGGCATGAACGCGGGCGACTGAATGTCGCCATGGGAAGTGCGCAACACTCCCGCTCTTGCCCCAGTTTGGGAATCCGTATGAAGAATCGAGAATCGCATCGGGGTTACATTTGATCGGGCGCTGAAATCCCAAGCACCGCCAGTCCGTTTCTGAGGACCTGCTGCACCGCCCACATCAAGGCCAATCGAGCAGCGGTGCGCTCCGGCGTGACGGTTTCTCGTTCCGCCGCCTCATCGTCGTTGAGGACCGATGTCGCAGCGTCGCGCAGTTCCCGGTCGGCCGCCGGCGGCAAAATCCGGTGCTTGTTATAGAACGTATGAAGCAGTCCGGCCAGTTGCTGAAGATAGTACGTGACGCGATGCGGCTCATAGCTGGCCGCGCTCCCCTCCAGCACGGAGGGAAAGGCAGCGAGCTTGCGGATCAGTCCCAGTTCGTCGGGATGGATCAGCGGTGTTAAATCGGTCTGGCTCGGCAGGGGACAGGCGATGCCTCTGGCCGCCGCAACGCGCCAGAGGCTGGAAATCCGGGCATGAGCGTACTGAACGTAATAGACGGGGTTGTCTGCAGACCGCTGCTTGGCCAACTCCAGGTCGAATTCGAGGTGCGTGCGCGAATCGCGCATGAGGAAAAAAAACTTCGCCGCATCGGCTCCGACTTCATCGATGACTTCCCGCATGGTGACGAATTCGCCGGTGCGTTTCGACATCTTGACTTCCACGCCGTCGCGCAGCAACTTCACCAATTGAACAAGGACGACCTGAAGCCGGTTCTTCGGATGGCCATAGGCTTCCATGACGGCCTGCATGCGCGGGATGTAGCCATGATGGTCCGCTCCCCACACATCGATCAGCAGGTCGTATCCTCGCTCAAGCTTGTCCCGATGGTACGCAATGTCGGCGGCCAGGTAGGTGTACTCGCCGTCTTGCTTTTTGACCACACGGTCTTTCTCGTCCCCGAACGCCGAGGACCGGAACCACCAGGCGCCGTCCTGCTCGAACAGGAGCCCCCTCGACTTCAGTTCATCGAGTGCTTGTTCCACCCGGTTGGATGATGAGAGGGAGGCCTCACTGAACCAGGATTCGAATTCCACCCCGAACGATTTCAAGTCCTCCCGAATGAGGGAAAGCAGCTCCCGGTAGGCCAGTTCACGACAGCGCGCTTCCATATCAGCGGGCTCATCGGTTGATGACTGGCTGATCTGTTCACGGATCCGCTGAGCCACCGCCGTGATATAGGAACCATGGTAGCCGTCCTCCGGAAAGGTCGCGGGCCGGCCCAAGAGCTGCTGGTAGCGCGCGAAGACCGAAGCGCCAAGAAGCTTCATCTGACGCCCCGCGTCGTTGATGTAATACTCATGGACGACAGTGTAGCCGGCCGCATCCAGCAGGTTCGCGACGGCTTGGCCTACTGCGGCACCACGACCGTGGCCCACATGAAGAGGGCCCGTTGGATTGGCGCTCACATACTCCACCAGGACCCGGCGTCCGCGTCCGACGTCGCTTCGGCCGTACGATCTTCCTTGAGCTTCGATATCCCGTGGAACTTCCTGCCAGACGGCGGGTTTCAGCGTCAGATTGAGAAAGCCAGGTCTCGCGATCTCGACCCGATCGAAAAGCTCGGCCCGGGGCAAATTATCGAGGATGATCTGCGCGATATCGTAAGGAGCCCGGTGCTCGGATGAGGCCAACGACATGGCCACAGTGGAGGCCAAATCACCCCACTCCGGCCGTTTGGGAGCGTCCAAACTGAGCGTCGGCCATATTTCCGTCTTCAGTTGACCCTTTTGCTTCGCGACATCGAGCGCGCCCAGCAAGGCGGTGGTGACCCTATCCTGCACGAGACCCTGAGACATGAAGGCCGCCTAAGTCCTTAGTTTGAAAGACAAAATCAACTGGGCACTGTAACACACGAGGTAGAGAGAGACAAGGAGCGGCGGTGCCCCTTCTACATGGTTTACCCAAGCGCAAGCCGTGTCCGGCACTGTTTCAGAATCTCCTCGGGCGGGATGACCAGACAGGGTTTCGGAGAGCAGTGGGTCACTTGTTCCCAGTCCGGACAGAGACAAGAGGTCCCGCTGGCGATGCTGACATGGGCTCCCTGCGGTGCCCAGCGCTCCCGATCCGTCGGCCCAAACAAGGCAACCGTGGGCACACCGAGGAGCGCGGCGAGATGCGTCACGCCGGAATCGTGCCCCACAAACAATCTTGTCTGTGCGAGGACGCCGGCTAGCGTCGGCAGATCGAAGCCTCTGAGAATAAATGGAGTGCTGGGAAGCGCTGCGAGCAAACTACCGACCGCGGATTGGTCTGCAGGCCCTTCCAGCAACACCGGGACCAAGCCGTCATTCTGGACGGTCTTGATTACCTCGACAAGAATCTCAGGATCGGCACATTTATGCGTGCTACCGCTGCCTGGATGGACCAACGCCACCGGGCGACGGGGAATCCCGGTCGACTCCAGACATCCGATCCCCCGTTTCATCAAAGGCTCGGGCACCGCCAGCCGAGCCCGACTGCATGGGTCCTCAGGCGGTTCGCCGAGGATTTCAAGGAAACGATCACGCTGATGTCTTGCAGTGAGCGCGGGCGAGAAGGGTGAGCCGACAATGACCTCCTTGGCGCCGCACCGAGCGGCCGCAGTGAAGACCTTCCCTGTATCATCCCTGGCCCAGATGACGGCGATATCCGAACGACTCAACCACCGAGAGAGTTCGCCCCTTGTCTCGATCGAGCCGGCGAACAGTTCGCCGAATTGATGTCCCTCCACCGACGTCCTGTCGTCAATCTCCCCGCATGCGAAGAGGAGACCCGCAACATCGTCCTTGGCACACAGACAAATCTCACGCCCCGGCCATCTCGCTCGAAGCCGCCTTAGAGCCGGAACGGCGAGGAGGACGTCACCGAGCCCTCCCGGGTGCACTACAACCACTGTGCGAGGATCAGCCACGACCCGCCGTCGAGGAATCGTCCGAGCGCGCAAGCAATCGAGCCGCCTCGAGATCCGCGGGCGTATTGACGTTGAAGAATCCTCGTGCGTCAGGAGCGAGATCCTTCAACTCCTTCTCTTCGACGATGCGAACGGCGAGCGAAGGATTGCCCAGGAGCCGCTGAATCTTCAAATCGCGTCGGACGACCATCTCTTCGAGCACCGGCACGCACCGCTGACTATAGAGGGCATGCATAGGGTGCAGCCGGTTCTCCAACCGGGCCATCACCACATCAAACCCATCTTTCAGCCCGGCAAACCACCGCATGGTGCCTGGATCGAGGAACGGCATGTCGCATGCGACGACGAATACGTGACCGGTCTTGCTCTGCTTAAGCCCCGTGTAGAGTCCGCCTAGACTTCCACGATCCGCGATCATGTCCCGGAAGACCGGGACCTCCATGGTCAACGGAGGACTGTCTTGCGCGATGATGACGAATACGGTTCGGAATACGGCGCGAAGAGCGGCCGCGCTTCTCTCAAGCAGAGACTGGCCCTCTATGGACAGATAGCGTTTGTCCTCCCCCATCCTGCGGCTTTTCCCGCCGGCCAGCAGCACCCCGGTCACATCCACGACGAGAGAATTTTGGTGGACGTCCATCACGACAAAAGAAAAGGGGGTGGGTTTCCCCACCCCCCATCGCTGACCAAGTCACCGGGCAAGACTTAGAGCGTCTTTCCCTTCTTCTTGTTTGCTCGACGCGTGAGCACCCAGCCCTCCAGGAACACGACGCCGGCCGCGATGACGATCGGATAGATGTAGGTCTCCTTCGGGATAGGCGGGTTCAGGAATGTGTAATAGAAGGCCGAAACGGCCATTTTCCGTCCCGCGTCTCCGTTATGACCGTCCCAGGCGAAGAACACCGTGGGGACATATTGACCCACCTCGAAGAATGTGTCCTCGTCGTAGTCCTGCTCTTTCTTGTTGCCCAGCGGCCGTTGAATCATCACGTACCAGCGGCCGTTCTTCCATTCCGCTTTGAGGACCTTGAGAAATTCCTCGTACGAGTCGCGTTCCTCGAAATCCTTATCCCACCCGGTTCCCTTAAACGCCCTGATCGATCCATCGGCCTCCCACTTCACGATGTCGACCGGGAACTGCTCGTTGGTTCCGAACAGATAACGGGGCTTGATCGGCGCGGGCAAGTCCTTCCACTTGATGGGATGCTCAATCGCGATCGCATCGTTGTACACGGTGTAGTTGTTCTGGTTTGCCGCGATCGATCCTTCTTCTCCGGTCTTGGGATCCTGTTCCTTGATGTCGACATTCACCTGAGTCGGAGCCCAGGGCAGTTTACCTTCGGCCACACTCTTCGTCCGATCATCCCACTCCAGGAGATACACGAGCGACTTGTCGTTATACAGCGCCCGCACCCAGATGTCGTCAATCCGGTTCACGAAATTCCTGGGCTTGTGGGTGATCTGCCCTCCCATGGCGACATACCGTCTCGGCGCCTTCTGCCACGCTTCGTTTTCCAGATCGGCCGGGATCTCGCCTTCCACGGGATTGGCCGGCACGACGAAGTTGATCTTCGGCTTGTCGGTCAATGGATCGATCGGAAGGGGGGTTCCTTCTGCATCCCGCTCGCACAGCGAACTGACGAAATTCGCAATGTCCCAACGTTCGTCGACCGTCGTACTGTCAGCAAACGAGGGCATCGGCGTGCCGTTCACCCCGGTGGAGAATGTCCTGAAGATGTTCTTCACGTTGTATGGGTCTTGGCGGCTGCCTCGAAAGTTCCAGCATTTGTGCCAGTTGGCCGGTTGAATCGAGAAGCCCCAGTCGTCCTTCAAGTTGAAGGCGTTCCCGTCTCCTCGGCCTTCCAGGCCATGGCACTCGATGCACTTCTTCTCCACGATCAGTTCGGATCCGCGCTTCTTGCTCTCTTCCGTCGCGGGCTTCTGTTTGATATCGGCTAACTGGAGTATCGTCTGGGTCTCAGACTGCTTGTCGGTGAATTTCCGGTCCTTTACCAACTGCGTCGTGACGAAAGACAGCACTTGAAGGCGTTGCTCTTCCGTGAGAATACCTTCCCACGACGGCATGGCGGAACCCGGCAAGCCGTGCGTTACGGTTTCGAACAAGTCGTTCTGGCCCGGGATCGGCTTTCGCGCATCAAAGAGCGGCAATTCGCCGCTCGCCGTGTGGCGAATCTTGAAGGTGCCTTGATTGAAGTTGCGAGGACGCGGCCAGAGTCGATCCGCGCCTGGTCCATCACCGGCGCCATCGACTCCATGGCACCATACGCATTTCGTAAAGTAGACCCGCTTACCCGCTTCGATCATCTCCGCGGGCGGCTCCGGGGCCAGTTCTCCCTTTTTAAACCCTTCGGGCAAATCTTCCGCACCGGCCAGCGGAATTCCGACGTGCCCCGAAGCCAGGATGATGCCGAAGGCCGCTGCGGCAACCACTCCCACCTTCTGACTTACGCTCTTTCTCATGTTTTTCCTCTTGGTCTAGATCCAGTATGTCGAGGTTATCGAAAAAGTGTTCGATTGATTAGTCCCAGGTACGCGGATAGTAGCCCGTGTGCCAGTACTCGAAGAGAATCACCTTCCAAATTTCGTCTACCGTCAAATGCTGCTCCCACGGAGGCATCACCGAGGCCCATGGAAACCCCTCATTCGGGAGGCCGATTCCGCCCTTCGACACGCGCCAGAAAATGAATGTTTCCTGCAATTGCGCGATGGTTCCCGGGTCCGTAAAGTTGGCCGGGATCGGATTGAACGCAAACGCATGCAAGCCGCGTCCGTTCAGGTTGTCTCCATGGCAGAAGTGACAGTTCTGAAAGAAGATTTCTCCGCCCTCACGAACATACTTCAAATACCCTTGCGCGTTTGGGTCCCAAGGATTGGCATTGGGTTTCATCAGCCGACCCATACCCTGCTCAACGATATTTGCGTTCGTATATTCCTGGTCGTACTTGCCTTCGGGGTTCACTCGATACGGATTCTGTGACGTCTGCAGCACGTACGTCTTTCCATGCACTTTCGTGCTGGCTGGCGGCGCGGGATGGACCGTACGCAATTCGATCGGCTCTTCGGATTTCGGCTTCATCGCGTTGTATGAGAAACCTCCGATCAACACCGGCAGCAAGACCAGATAGGCATACCTAAGCATCTTGTTCATGCCGGTCTGCGCATCCAGCACGTTCAGAATCGGTTGTTTGAATTTCTTCCAATCCTCCTCGTTGGAGGATACCCACATGAAGACCGCGACAAGCGAGACCGTCCCGTACATGGCACGCACGCTGAACGGAATGGGCGGATAGACACGGAACTTGAGATACAGCAGGATGAAGGCCCAAAAGGCTATCCCTTGCCAAAACCGTGGGATGGCCATTCCCATTGAGCTCATCATATAGCTCAGCCCCGCAAATCCGGCGACGAAGATCGCGAGCTCCGTCAGCATCTGCATCGGCATGTAGCCCTCGACTAAACGCACGGTGTTCGACGGGATGACGTCGAAAATCATCCCGACCAGCAGGAGGAGCCCGACGACTCCCACCAGCGCACCGACTGACATCAATGCTTTCATGGGTCTACTCCTCTATAGACAGCAAAGATTAAGAGATCTTCGGTGGCGGTGCCCCCGCCTTCACCTGCGATAAGTAGTCGACAATTTTCTTCAGCGCTCCGGCGCTCAGCTTTTGCCCAAATACCTTCGGCATCGTATTGTCCGGGAACGGTTTCACGACATACGTGCTCGGCGAGACAACCGACTCCATGATGTATTCGGGAGTCGTTTTGGCCGTCCCTTTATATTCGGGATCCTTTAAACGTACAGGCGCGTTGGTCCCTTCCTCGAGCTTCGGACCAATGGTGCCCGTCGCGCCGGGGATGCCGGGAATCGTATGGCAGGAGACGCACTGTGCTTTGGCAAAGATTTGATCGACTGGCTCGGAGCCGTCGGCGAGGAGCGCGCTGGCAGGCCCAGCAGGCTTGTCCTCCTGCATCTTCGGCCGGTCGGCTTCAGGAATGAATTTTTCATACGATTTCACAATCTCTTCGTAGGAAGGAGCATCCCGTCCTTCACGGACATAGAACCAGGTGTCGACCGCCGCCAACTCGGGCAGAGAAAGCGAGATCGGCGGCTTATGAATCGCCGGCATCGGGCTTTCTTTATCGTTTGTCCCCTTCACCCCGTATCCCTGGACAACGAAACAGCTGGGGCAGGAATGAGATTCCGCGATGTACTCCTGGCCGTTCTCCGCGGTCCCCGATCCCGGAAATGCTTCCTTCTGGGCCGTGTCACGGTCCTGGGGCTTCCCTTTGTGGTAGCGCGGATCTTCGAGGCGCTCCTTCGCGGCCCGCTCGGGCAGTCCGAGCAGATTGGGTGCTCGCTCGCCCAACATTCCTTGGTGAAACGCGTGGCAGAGAGGACATTGCCCCTTACCGATCGCACCCTGAACCTTATTCTGTCCGATGCCGCCGAAAATAATCTTTTCACCTTCATCAGCCAATTGTTGGGGCGTCATCGAGCTGAAATCGAGCTTCTCTTCCTTCGGGGGAAAACCACCCTCGACCTGGGGCAGCCAGTTTCCATACCCGGAGAGAAAAGCGGCCACGAAAAACATGAAGCCGCCAATCTTCAGCAGCGCACTC
This sequence comes from Nitrospira sp., assembly GCA_035760745.1. Taxonomy (GTDB): domain Bacteria; phylum Nitrospirota; class Nitrospiria; order Nitrospirales; family Nitrospiraceae; genus Nitrospira_C. The sequence goes on from DASTSI010000229.1 coordinate 8,330, forward strand.
AGATTGGTGAAGTACAGGGCGAGCATGAATGTCGTCGCGGTAATCATTGCAAGCGACACGGGCAGCAAACGGGACTCCCCGTAGAAATTCAGCTTGTAATTCGCGATGGCGATGAAGATCAAGAAAGCGGCGAAAATACCGATGATCGTCTTGAAGGTGGCACGCTTCTTCGCGACAGGGTCGCTGATTGAGGCCTGAAAATAGATGAGGAGCCCAACGAGAATGGCCAGCGCCATCCACCCCATCGAGAGGGCTTCGCTAATCAGATTACCCACAGTTGTAACCTCCTACGGCTACACCGGGAGGAGGCGCGCAACGCGCCGCCCTCCCGTAAGCCTGTGCTGAAAAAGATGGTTAGTGGCTGCCGGCCGGCTGCGGCGCGCCTCCAGGAACACCAGCCTTCGCCTCAACAGGCACTTTCTTCATACCGAGGCTGCCCAGCCAGAACACGAAGAGAATGCTGATCCAGAAGAACAGCACGTTGAACGAAATCATGTTGGCCGCGAATCCCACTGTATGGGTATAGGCCCACGGCGAATTATCACGCATGATCTCGTTGACGTGCCAGAAGAGCCGGACCGAGGAACGGATGTATCCCATCAATCCCATCATCCACGTAAACGCGGTCGCGAGCATGATCAAGGCATACTGAGAGCGGGCGGAGATTTTGCCCCACTCAATGGGCCCCATCTGCTTGGCTCCCTTCATCATCGCGCTGTTCAATGCCAGCATGAAGAAGAGACAGGAGAGCGTCGTCGCCACCTGCGGAACAGACAGTCCGACCCGCACATTGGCCGGGATGTAGTACCCGTATATCGCCAGCCAAATAATGTTCACGTAAGCGCAGGCGAAGAACACGCCCATGAAAATGTTGCCGAACTTGGACCATGAGACGGTCGAAACTTTATTCCCTCTCATGTACCAGACGAAACTCAGTACCGTCGTTGTAATGATGACGTTGATGCCGCCGTTCTTGGCTGACATCACACCATAGTTGCCGAGGACTGGATGCTGCTGACCGCCCATGGCCTTCAATTCGGCGGGCGTCATAACCATCGTGTGGGGCGTGATAAACACGAGGAACCCGCACACAAGCAGGAACACGAGATACTTGATGTAGCGTTGATACTTTTCAGCGCCGCGCATGCGGCCCAACGCTTGCCAGAGGTAGTAGTTCGAGCTCAGGAATAGGATGCCGATCATGGTCGCCTGAATGATGAAGAGCCATGCCAGCAGTCCGCCCATCAATGTGATGCCCATCTGTTGCCGGTAGGCATAGACCTCGCGCATCAACCAGTACCCGGCGAAGGGAAGGGGGATCAAGAACGCGACGCCGATGGCCATCGCGATATAACCCATCCAGTCGTAATGCGCTCGATCCTCGTCGGTCTTAGCGGCCAGGAACCGGTACGCCGCGTAGGCAGCGACCACACCGCCGCCGAACGCCATATTTCCGAGGATGCGATGGACATTGAGCGGATTCCACAAAGCCGTATGGATCACGTGCCAGATGTTGCCGAGGAAACGTCCTTGTTCATCAACGCCCGCCGGCGACATCATGAACCCGATCCAGGAATTGGCCAGGAACATCAGAAGGGTTCCGATGATGTTCAACACGACCGACATGCTCAAGTGAATCCACTTGAGAAACCCCTCCTTCATCTTGTCCCAGCCGTAATAGTAGATGTACAGCGTCCCGCTCTCTGCGACGAACATGAGCGCGTAGATGTGCATGACCGGCCGGAAAATGCTGGAGAGATAGCCGAAGAATGCAGGATAGAGCGTTAAAAATGTGAAGATCAGGATTCCGCCGAGAATGGCCGTCAGCGAGTAGGCGGTCAAGCTGATCTTGATGAAGTCGTACGCCAATTGATCATAGCGCTTAGCAAGAGCTTTGTCCTTGGTGACCACGCCCATAAACTCAATGATCATGCAAAAGATCGGAACGGCCAGGACGAAGCTGCCATAGTACAGATGCTGCTGATTGGCAAACCAGAGCAGCACCCGGCTTTCAAAGTTGTACCGCGGATAGTCTTTGGGGCCGTCGGTCGTTTTCGGTGCCGGCGCACCGACAACGATGCCTTCGGTCTTGTAGTAGACATCGCGGCCCTTCTCGACCTTGTCTCCCTCCTTCTTCGCTCCATCAGCCGCTGCCTCCTCACCGGCCGCTGGTGAAGGCAACGACATGATGATCGGAAGCAGGAGGAGGCCAACCATCGCGCACAGCGCCATGATTGAAAACAGCTTCTTACGGGTTGCAGGACCCATGGGGTACCTCCTTAATGCAATTCAAAGATCACGACAAAGCGGGGACATAAATTCAAAGGGTAGCCATGCGACATTCGTCACGTCGTTACTTGCGGAACAAATACCAATAATCGAGGCCTTGCATGTCCATCAAATAGTGGTCTACCAAGGTGAAGTACGCGACACAGATGATGAGGGAAATAATGCCGTACAGAATTGCCTGCCCCATTGTTCTCTCCTCCTCAACTCGAATGCACGTTCAAAAAGCGTTGTCAGCGGCCCTCTCAGCAGGGGCACTGGATACCGGCAAACCAATAGAAGAACCAAAGCCCGACCGCGCACGTAATGTAGAAAATCATCCTGCCGATCTTGACCTTGATGTCACTATCCGCGGTAGCTGTTGCCATCTCGTCTCCCTCTCTTGCTACAAAATGTTGGTGAAGTATGTGCGGTCAGACTGTTCCTTGACACACCAATGGTCGTGTGCTATTCAAATTTTGTCGTTGGGCGTGGAAAAACAAGGAAAATCATGGCGAAGAACTCGAAAGTGTTCGACATTATAGTTTTGGCCGGTATGGTTGTCAATATAATTTTGGCCGTGTTCTTGATCCTCTACTACTTCGATTTTCTCTAGTCTTTCTCGCCATTTCTACTGGGTTTCGCCTCATCGCTTGAGCCCCCTGAAGCGCAGCGAAAGCCGATGGTTTCGTCCCGAAAATCCTGCATCATTTTGCTCCGACTTGTGATCCGCACATCGGCACCCGTCGTGGTATACCCCCCACCCCGAAGCACCCGATAGAGGCCGTATTCAGGGCCGGGAGGATTACGGTCTGGAGAGTCGGCGTAGTAGGTTTCCGCGTACCAGTCCGCGACCCATTCGATCACGTTTCCCGCCCCGTCCATCACGCCGTACGGGCTCTTGTCGAGGTGGAACACTCCGACCTTCGCCGTGACGTCAAAGCCGTCCTGCACGCGCGCCCAATTCGCCCCATTTGGGAGCTCTTCATTGCCCCATGGCCACAGACGTCCATCCGTGCCCCTCATTGCCTTTTCCCACTCCGCTTCGGTGGGAAGCCTTTTTCCCTTCCAGCGGCAATACTCGTCGGCATCGTCCCACGAAACATACACGACGGGCTGATTGGGACCCCGCATTTTCCCGATGCTCTTCGCGTACCGCGAAGGGGGGCCGGCCTTTCGGTGCCCTGTGGCTTCGATGAATCGCTGGTACTGGAAATTGGTGACTTCATATCGATCGATCGAGAACGCATCGAGAAAAATCTTCCGTTCGGGCCCCTCGTCGAAACCGCCACGGCCGGTGCCCCGAATGAACGGGCCGGCTGGGATCGTGACCATCTCCTCCGGGACCGGCTGTTCGCGGGAAACCTCCTCGACCGCCGGCTGGGGAGCTTCGACGGTTTGAGGGGGTGCGGCCTCGAACGGTGTGAGCTTCGTACCGCTCAGGATACCCATGATGGGAATGGCGGCAAAGGCCAGGACCGCGAGAAGGAAAGCGATCTTGAATCTGGTTTCGAGCATGAGCGCTAAGACTGAGGGACGTTTCCCGCACCTTCGGCGTCGCCGGCACAACGAATGCCGATCGTGATATCGGTTCGCCATCGTTTCGCGGCAAACCTTTTCGACAGCCTGGCATTGTGCTCGGTTTCTCTCCAGGATCCCCCACGTACTACTTTGAGATCGCCCTCATCCGGACCCTTGGGATCTCGATACGGAGATTTCTTGTAGTAGCCTTCATCGTAGGTGTCCGCAACCCATTCGGCGACGTTGCCGGTCATGTCGTACAGTCCGTACGGACTCCTTCCCGCTTCAAACGAGCCAGGCGGCGCGAGATAACGATACCCGTCTTCGCTTCCATCGACATTCGCTCGCCCATTCGCGAATGCCTCCCCCCACGGATATTTACGTTTTCCCTCTCCACGTCCGGCTTTTTCCCATTCCGCTTCGGTGGGCAATCGTTTTCCCGCCCACTTACAATAGGCGAAGGCATCGTCCCACGATACGCTCATCGCGGCATATTCAGGCCTGAGCAGCTTGGACTGGTCGTCTTCGAAGACTTCGATCTTCGGCATGGCACGCTTCGTCATTTTAGCGAATCGCGCATATTCTTCTTGAGTGACTTCTCGAAGATCGATGAAGTACGCCTTCAGGAAAACCTGATGCTCGGGTTGCTCGTCGGGATCTCCGTCCTTGCTTCCCATGGTAAAGGGTCCTTCGGGAATTTGGACCATCTCCCTGCCTTCGTCGCCCACCCTGATCCGGTACATCGAGTAATCTTGAGCGGGCGCGACGCTGACAGCCGGTGCACTTTCAGTCTTCGTAGAACGCGCCAGCTCTTTCATTTTATAAGCCTTATTCGATTCCCAGAGCATCATTGCGATCATCAGTATGAAAGAACCGAACACGAAGATGATTGATCCGATCAGGACTCCCTTGTTTTCCATTTCGCTTCACGCTCCTTTGCTATCTTGCGTATCCCGTAGTGCCGGCTCGGAAGCCAATCGTCTGGACGCCCGCAGATCGAGCAGCATCGAGACCTGAACGCCGAGAAAGCCTCCCATCGCGGCACCCGCGCCCGCGCCCACCCAGACTCTATCCGCACCCGCCACTACCCAAGCGAGCGCTCCGCCTAACACCGTCCCGATCAAGATACTGATGAGAAACCGGCGTCCGCCGAGAAAACCAATCACGCCGCCAAGGATAAGCCCTAAGCCAGCGGCGAACGGCATGAGGCTTCCGCCCATGATCACGCCGATCAGTGTTCCCACGGTCCCCATGACCGCCAAACCGAACAGGATGTCAACGATTTGAGAAGCGGGCATCGCAGAGACCACCAAACAGGAGGCTGACGTTGGTTCAGGCGCTGTTACTTGCCGGTGCTTGCGAGAAGGGGGCCGAAATCGATCTCGACTCCCGGGCCTGCGATGATCGATATACCCCAAGCCTTGGGCGCCGGATCGTGCTGATGGATCCGCTTAAAGTCTTCATAGACATTGACACGTTCTTCGAACCATTGTCCCACATCCTTGGTCCCGCTTTGGCCCACGATTTCCGACCCGCTGAACATGCCCCCCTCAGTCAGCGTGCCTTCCGGTTTCGTGGCGCTCCAGACGTATTTTGTAAAGACGGGGATAAACATCAAATCGGTATCCAACGACGCGTAAATCGCCGCCAGTGGCTCGGTCCCCTCGGCTGCTTTGTTCAGCCGCCAACGCCACGTCAGGATAGGGTAGGCCTTGGGATCCCAATCGATTTTCTTTTTCTTGATTCTCTGTCCGGCATCCTTGGCGGTCAGGAAGTTCGTCCCATTTTCGACCTGAACCTTGTAGGCGTCACGACCTTTGGTATGGCTTCGCTGGCTTTCATGGTCCCAATTGGAGGGAAAGCCGTCCGGTTCCTTGGCTTGGAAATCCTCCAGCACCAGGACCTGTCCCTGACCCGATGCCGTGACATCAATGAGCCATGAGCTGCCCAGGAGCAGCCCAAGAAGGATCATGCGTGAAACCGTGCAACTCGGTCCTCGTTTCATTCCTCTCGCATCCTTTCCCGCATTCACGCCTCCTGAGTCGGAGCGGGAGCGAGCGCAGGGGACCGTCGTTCGGCGGGTTCCTGCCCCAATTCCTGCTGTTGCCCCCGCTGACACATCCAGAACAACGCGAAGACCGCCGCCCAGAATACGACCATGTTGAGCGTGACCATCTTGGCGGCAAATTCCAAATTCGGAGTAAATGCCCAGGGAGACACATCGGCCATCACTTCATTGACGTGCCAGGCCAATCGTCCAGACGAGCGGATGTATCCCATCAGCCCCATGACCCACGTAAAGGCGGCCGCCAGTCCAAACAGACCGACCATCCCGCGCATGGGAATCTTCCCCCACTGAACCGGTCCATGAACTACCGACCCCTTCAGCATCCAGCGATTGATCAGCACGGTGCCAAGAATAACGGTCAGGGTGGTAAACGCTTGGGGCGAAGAGAGTCCCACACGGACGTTTGCAGGCAGGTAGAAGCCGTAGATGGACAGCCAGACCACGTTGAGCAGACCGGCCACGAACAAAGAGGCCATGACGGCATTGCCAGTCTTTACCCAGGACACCGTCATGGTTCGATTCGCGCGTCGGTAGTAGATGAAGCTCAACGTGGTAAGGAGAATCATGACGTTAATCGCGCCGTTCTTCGCCGACATCACGCCGTAGTTGCCCACCACGGGATGCTGAGCCCCGCCCATGGCCTTGACCTCTCCCGCGGACATCAAGACGGTATGGGGCGTGAGCCAAATGAACAGAGCGAGCGTCAAGGCGCCGAGCAGGAATTGATAGTAGGCTTGATAGCGCTCGCCCCCCGTGATTCGTGCCATGCTTTGCCAGATGTAATAGTTGACTCCCAGGAACAGAGCGCCGATCAGGAGCGCCTGCACCACAAAGAGCCAGGTCAGCAGGCCGCCCATCATCGTCACGCCCATGCTTTGCCGAAATGCGTAGACCGATCGCATCAGCCAATAGCCGGCGATGGGCATGGGCAAGAGTGCGCAAACCGTGACGAACAGGAAAACATATCCGACCCAGTCAAAATACGCCCGTTCGCCGTCTGTCTTGCTGGTGAAAAAGCGATAGCAGGCATACGCGAGAACGACCGCGCCCCCCGACATGATGTCCGCGAGAAAGCGGTGCACGTTTAAGGGGTTCCACAGCGCGGAATGCAAGAGATGCCATCCGTTTCCGAGAAATCGTCCCTGAGCGTCCACGCCGGCCGGAGACATCATGAAGGCGGCCCAGGCGTTGGCGAGCAGCAGCAGTGCCGTCCCGAAGATATTCGTCAGGATACCGATCGAGGCATGGATCCATTTCAACCCCCGCTCCGCCATGCGATTCCAGCTGTAGTAGTACAGAATCAACAGCAACGACTCGCCGACGAAGACGATCGCATAGGCGGGCATGAACGCCTTGAAGGTTCCCCCCATGTACTTCATGAACGTGGGATAAAGCAGGATGAACAAGCCCAGCATCAAACTGCCGACCACGGCCGTGACGGATAAGGCCAACAACGCGACTTTCGCCAAATCTCTGGCAAGACCGTCGTATCGAAGGGACAACGATGGCTTCCTCGTGCTCAAACCCAAGAATTCGAGAAGGGCGCAAAACAACGGCAGGGCCAGAACGAAACCGCCAAAGTAGGTATGCTGCTGTGTGACGAACCACACGAGCAGACGACTGTCAAAGCTGCCGATTCGGGGATAAACCGTTTCCGTTGGAGAGGGAGCAGCCGGCCCTAGGGGAGAGCCCGGCGTGTTGAAATAGAGGTCCGTCGAATTGTCCGCAAGGACGGGCGTCCCGAAGACAACTCCCCCGAAACCCGCGACCAACAGCATGATGACGGCAGGCAGAGTGAATCGCTTGATCTCCATACTGGTTCTCACACTTTTACACGTTCGAGCCGGAAGCGGCCTGGACCGACTGCCCCACCTCGGGCCGCGACTTGCGAAGGATCCCCGAGACGAACGGACACCGGAGCAGGGCACCGCTAAGGCTCTGCCCCTGCTGATCTTCGACCTGTCGTCTGTATCCCAAGTAGTAGCCGTACAACGCCATCAATCCTCCGACGACGGCCCCCCCGAACAAGGCAAACGAAGCCGGCATCCCGGGCTGCCTCAGGAGAAAAATCACCACCCCGGCAAGCGCGATATAGTACGTCGACGCGAACGCCAGCCCCGGCCACCACCAGTACTTCAGCAACTCACCCGGCTCGGCTTGTCGCAGGGCGGACTTCCAGGACCCGTCTTGTTTCAATCCCCCGAAATACGCACAAAGTGCCACGACCCCTCCGAAGAACGTGATCCACGCGACTTGCGCGAGAGCCGCGGTTTGATGGCTTTCGCTGATCTGCCCCACGCCTGGCGCAGCGGCTCCCAGGACCATCCCGGCGGCAACCCACGGCAAGAGTAAGGCCGTGTGCGTCTTCAGCAAACTCCGCAACGCGATCCCGTTGGGGAACGTGGGCACGGGCCTGCCCAACAACGCGAACCTGCGGATGTATCCGATCTCGAAAGCATCCCTGGCTACTGCAGTGGAGGCGATGATTATCGCCATCATGGCGGGGCCGTCCGGATGCTTGAGATAGTCGTACCCGACCAACCAAAGCAGCGCGAGCACGAGGAGCGACAGCTGGACGGCATAGATGAACCCGATCCATCCTCCGATCCAAACGAGCAACTTCCTCCCGTCTTCTCGGTTGATCACCCGCCACGCCGTGGACCGGCCTGCGCGATAAGAGAGAAGAGCCGTTCCAACCCCGACCAACCCGCTGACCGTCAACAGTACGATCGGGTCGGTCAGCGGCAACAGCTGTTTGGCGACTCGGTAGACGGCAAACGCCACCAAGCCCGGTACGAGCATCACTATGCGCTTTCGCTTCCGGGCAGAGTCCTCCGTCACTATCAAGCTCAGGCTCGGCAAAACTCGCAGCGCCATCCGATGAAGCATGATGCTCCGGGTCCAAGGCATGAAGATTTCAGAATCGATTCAGGACAGGCCTGATCATCGTGGCCTCCAGCCCTCTACCAGTTATTCCGCGGCACTCGCTATTGTGTCGCTCCCATTCCGAAATATTTGGCCTTCACTTCTTCCATGAGCGCCACGGTGACGCGTGAACTGCCGCGTTCTGCCGCCGTGCGTTCCAATTCGATCTTCGCCATCGCACGCACAGGAGCCGGTACATTGGCCAAGCGACGCTCCGCTTCGACATCCCATTCGACGGTTTCGCCGGTTCTCGGCTGGAGCAGCAACTCATACGTAATCACTCGCTCGCCGCGCAGCTTGGCGTCCTGCTCGACCTCGGCACGGAACAACGGCGCAATGTACGGCGGCAAGCGCTCCAGGCGATGTACGGCTTCGTCCGTCCACATCAGACGGTCCACGAACCCATTCGTCATGCCTGCCGGCACTTCAATGCCGACCCTAAAACCGCACCCGCGGCACTCGCTCCTCACGAACCACTGCGGTGCGGCCGCTTCACCGACCCGTTCCTCGATCCCTTCTGTATGCATCCAGCGTCCGCAACCGCAGGTCAGCATAAGGCAGACTCGGTCTGGAGTCACGCGCCCGGCGAGCCCGGAGAAGGAACTCGGATCGCTTCACGGTAGGCCGGACACTCGGCTCTCACTCGGATCTCCGCTGCAATCAGCACGCCTCGCCTCAGCCGATTTTACCGGGATACAGGATGTACAACATCGTATACGTCGTGGTCCCGGTGATGAACAGGATGCAATAGATGATCATCGTAAAAAGCCCCAGCGCGCGGTGACGCTGCGCGCCGCTGGGCCAGAGTCGCTGGATGGTCGTCTCGATCCCGAGCACAAAGGCCACGAGGATCACAAACCCGAGATACACTTCGAATTTGCGCAGAGAAAAGCCCGCCGTCACGCCGCGAAAGGCGAAAAGCAGCAATGCCAGCGCCGTGGTGGTCCCCACGATCGCCCCGATGCGCTTCCACGTCGTGACGAGAGGCGCGTCGTTCAATTGGCGACGTGCTCCGACGAACGTTTGAGCGCGAAAGCCGAGAACGATCATGTAGATCGCCATGACCAGCCCGATGATCACCAAGATGATGTGGACCACGAGGACTGGAACAAAGACGTGGTCATAGAGTTCTTGTGGTCCGCCGAATCCCTCCTTGCCTTCGACAGCCAGCACACCGAGTTGACGGAATAGATAATAGGCGGTAAAGAACCCGACCATCGCCAACATGCCGCAGAACATGAGCCAGTGATGGGCATGGCCCTGCCCGCGCCGAGCTTTGAACCACCCGATCACAAAGAGCGTCGTAAAAACGGTCGCCATCAACTGACTCAGGTCCGCGCCCATTGTGGCGTGAGTCCCGAGAAAGCCCGGTTGTCGAAACCATTCCGCCATGCCGCCCCCGTTAGTTCATCGTCACTAGCTGCTTCTCGATATCGAGACCGTTGATCTACGATTTCGTTCCCTGCACGACGGCGGTCTTTTCCAGTTCAACCGCCGACGCGAATCCCGCTTCTCTCATCCAAGCCATCGCGTCGCCCGTGCTGTAACATCCGCCCTCTTGGGTATTGACCAAAATATGGATGGCAAACGCGGTCGTCCAGGCCGGACCTGTTCCGGTTTCATCTAGGAAACGGTCTTTGATGATCAACCGTCCTCCGGATACCAGATGGTCGATGACTTTTCTCACGAGCGCTTGGTTCGTCCGGAAATCTTGGTAGTGAAGAATATCCGACATGAGCACGAGATCGTACGGGCCGCCGAGATCGTCTCTGTTGAAATCACCGGCCATCAGCGCGATGCGCGATTCCAAGCCTGCTTCCTTGACAGTTTTTTCGGTCAACGGCAACGTCGACGGCAAATCGAAAACGGTGGCGGTTACCTGCGGATACGTCAGACAAAAGGCGATCGCGTTCGTGCCCGCGCCGCCTCCGAGATCCAACATCCGAACGGGCCCGTGCAGTTGCAACCGCTTCGCAAAATCGGGTCCACTCTGGCGGCCGATGCGATGAAGGACGGCGAGGACGTTGCGCCCTTGTTCAGGGTCGGTCTCGAAGACATGCCGGTGGGTCGGCCGGTTCCCGGTGCGGATCGTCTGCTCCAATTTGCCCCAACTCTCCCATTCTGCGTCGTGCAGGAGGAGCAGGTGTCCGATAAAGTCGGGAGCATGACGGACGAGATGCTTCTCAGCAACCGCCGAATTGACATAGAAGTCGCCCTTCTTGGCCAAAAGCCTCATCGCGACGAGGGCATTGAGGAACAACCGAAGGTATGCGTCATCGGCGCCTATCCTCTTGGCTACGTCCTGAGCTGTCCTTCCCTGCCCGGACACCGCGGAGAACACGTCGAGCTTGACCGCCGTCAAGAGAATCTTGGTCTCCCAGTAATACCCGAGTTGGAAGACCTCCGCGAGCGACAGTTCTCGTGGCACACCAATCCCCTGAAATAACGTTGAAACACGGCATCTTACCGGCTTCAGAAACGGAAAGGCAAGGCGCGGTGGTCACCAAAGGCGCCGGAAAAAGACGAAGGGCAGCGGAGAACCCTCCGCTGCCCTTCGTGCGCGGCTGTCCGCGCCGCTGCTCGGCAACACTTACTTGATTTCAGCCTTGACGTTGGCGGATCCGCCCTCTGGCACTTCCACTTCGAACTCGATCTTCTTCCCCTTGCCCGCGAAGGGATGCCAAGCCACCAGCTTATGCTTGCCGGCCGGCACGTCCTTCAGCTCGAAGGAGCCGTCCTCCTTCACGACCGCATAGTGCGAGTTGGACACCGGTAAGAAGAAGGACTGCATGAACTCATGCTGGTCGCATTGCAACCGGTAGTAGCCGTCCTTCTCGGCTCCTCCGCGGAAGGTGACCGGCTTATCGAGCTTATCGCCCTTCTTGGCGAGACCGATGTTGAATCCGGTGGCCGATGTGGAACCCTTCACCGTAAAGCTATGCGGATTGTGAAGGACGCCCGCGACAGACTTGGGGTCGTCGGGATCGGCGTCGTGATTCTCTACCTTGAAGGGGCGCGTATTCACGACGACGCCGGCGAACGGCAGGAACTCGCAGAACTCCGCCACGACTTCTGTTCCCGCGTAGCTGTCTATGAACGCCTTGTCCTCAATGTCGACCACGGCCACCACCGCATTCTTGAGCCCGCCGTCCTTGCTGACCTCAATCGTCGGCATGAAGCGCTTGTCGCCGTCGATCAATTCCTTGTGAGGATTCTTCGGGCAGAACTTCGGGTTCGGGAACTTGGCGAAGGAGAATTCCTTCTTTTCCGGCTTCCCGGCATACGTCACCTTGCCGGTGATCGTGCCGCCTGCAAACGCGGTGAGGGGGGCCGCGACGAACGCGACGGCCGCTACACCGAACATGACTGATAGCGCACTCTTCATGTGACTGCCTCCTTGTGATAAACAGACCGCCATTAAAAGATTTCGCTCGCCGTTCCCGTCCTCCATCCACCGGCCTTTGAGAGGAACATCGGGAACGGCCCTCTCTGGTGTACTCGATCGACGACAAACTGGCGAGGCATGCTTAGAGCGAGTATGTATAGAAGATTTTAATACCCACTGTCAATCGCAAACAAGTCACGACAACCGAATATTTTCAGCGTGATTTCGCCGACATCAATCGAATCATGGCTCCCGCCGCCGTGGCTCGAACCGCCTCATTGTCGTCGTGGAGCGAGCCTTTCAACAGGGGGATGAGCGCAGAATCCCCGATATGGCCCAGCGACCGAAGCGCGACAATCTTGGGGCCCGGGAGCGGATCGGCAGCCAGCGCCTCGAGAAGCGCAATGGCGCCTTCGGCATTGGCCTTGGTCGCCTTTCCGAGCGCATGAGCGGCCGCTGCCCTGGGCGCGGTGTCGTTCTGCTGCGCCAGCGAACGCAACGTCTGCGCCACTGTGCCAAAGGGTTGACCCAGTTGCAGCAGCGCCGCGGCTGAGGCGGCACGGACGGTATAGTGACCGTCGTTGAGCGCCCGCGTCACCGCGCCCACCGATTCTCCGCCACCCAACTCGGCCAAGCCGGCCGCGGCCGATTCACGGACGGCGGGAACCGGGTCGCCGAGCAGCGCCTCAATTTTTTCCCGCGCCTCTCGCTTGCCAAGATGCCCGAGTCCGCGCGCAGCGGTCCCACGCAGGGACGGCTGCTTGTGGCTCAATAAGTCCACCATCAACTCAGCGGCTCGTGGATCTTTCACATCCGCCATGACACGAATCGCTTCGGCCCGGTCTTCGGGGTTCGGCGCCTCCGCAGCCTGCCGTAACGGCTGCCAGGCCTCCTTGTGCCCAAGTTTCAGCAGAGAACCGTACGCGGCAATGCGAACGGCGTTCAATTCATCCTTTGAAGCGGCTTCCAGCAGCGGGACCACCGATGGATCGCTGCTTCGCCCCAGCACTTTGACGACGCGGGCCTTGACGAGGCCGGCTTGATCATCCAGTGCGCTCCGCAACTTCGCAGACCGACGGCCGGTTTCCCATCGGCCAAGTCCCTCAACGGCCAGAGCACGGACCGGCCCCGATCCGTCACTGAGTCCATCCTCGAAATACGGGATCACTTCATCGGACTCGATCTCCTTGAGCGCGGTGTAGGCAGCGCCGCGCATTTGTTCGCGCATGTCCTTGACCATCACGAGAATGAATCCAAGCGCGACCTCCCGTAACAGCGGCATATCGTCCTGTTTGAGAACCTGTTCCAACCGATCATATTCCTCCAAGGCACCCTTGGGATTTCCGAGTCCGAGCAAAGATCGAATCTTCATGCGACGGATCTCTGGTGCGCCGGACTTCTCGCCGTGGAGTGCGCCGATCTGCTCCAAGACCTTGGCATAGTCCTTCTTGTCGTACAGAGCCTGGATCTCCTGTAGGGCGGCGGGAAGGCTCGCGCCGGCCCCAAATGCATCAGCACACAACGAGCCAAGGCAGAGCGTAATGGCCCACACGCAAGTCGGCACACGCCGCCACTTCATGGCTGTCGTTCGCTCCATGCGCATCAACCCCTCCCCTTTCCTGCGACCGGAACCGAGCGTCTGCGATATCCCGGCGGCTCCTCGAAGTAGTAGGCCGGCTGCGGAGATACACGAAACTTCTGATATTCGAAGGACCAATCGCGATCCCGACTGACCAGTTTCAGCACGATCCCCGTTTCTGTATCGACCCATTCATAAAACCGTTCGGTACGCCCGTCCCGGTCGGTCGCCACTTCATACAAGCGGGCCTGCCGACCTGCTGCCGTGCCGTCGCCGACGAGGGTCCGGTCTCGTTCCCCCGGCAAGGAAGCGGTCATCGGCAGCACATCGTCAGGATTCAGCGGAATCACGACGAACTCCTTTTGCCGTGCAAGGACATACCAGGTTTCCGCCTGGTCAAGCCGGATGATCTCGATCGCCGAAAGGCCAAAATGCGTTCGCACCGCATATCGGTACTCAAGGCG
>DASTSI010000230.1:0-26167 GCA_035760745.1 Nitrospira sp.
CGTCCAGCGAATCGTCATATCCGAAGCGACCCTTCTTCATAATCGCGGCATATGAGAGCCCGCCGGCCGCCGTGCCGATCAGGAGGGCCGCAAACGGGCCGACGTAGCCCGCGCCGGGCGTGACCGTCGCGAGCCCCGCGACCGCGCCGCTCGCGATCCCGAGCACGGTCGGCGTCCCGCGATGCCACCATTCGACCGCCATCCAGCTCAGCGCCGCCGCGGCCGCCGCCGTCTGGGTCGCGACGAAGGCAACGACCGCCGTCTCGTTCGCGCCTAGGGCGCTTCCGGCGTTGAACCCGAACCATCCGAACCACAACAGGCCGGTCCCAAGCAGAACCATCGGAAGATTGTGGGGCGCCATGTACTCCGTCCCGTATCCCTGGCGCACGCCCAGCACGTAGGCACAGACCAGCGCACTGATTCCGGAACTGATGTGGACGACCGCCCCGCCGGCGAAGTCCAACGCCCCTAATCCTGCCAGCCATCCCCCGCCCCAGAGCCAGTGGGCGATGGGGCAATAGACGGCGATCGACCAGGCGGCGGAAAACAGGAGCAGCGCGCCGAATTTCATCCGCTCGGCGAAGGCGCCGGTGATGAGCGCCGGCGTAATGGCCGCGAACATCATCTGAAAGACCATGAAGGCCTGATGCGGAATCGTCGGGCCGTATGCCGCGTTGGGCGCCAGCCCCACCCCGCTCAGCCCCGCCCAGTCGGGGCCGCCGATGATCCCGTGGACGTCGGGACCGAAGGCGAGACTGTAGCCCGCGAAAACCCACAGGAGACTGACGAGACACAGAATCACGAAACTTTGCATGATTGTCCCAAGCACGTTCTTGCTCCGCACCAGCCCGCCGTAGAACAACGCCAACCCCGGGACGATCATCGTGAGCACCAGCGCCGACGAGATGAGCACCCAAGCCGTATCCGCCCCGCTGATCGGCAACCGCTCAGGCACCGGTTCGGCGTGAGCCCAGTCAGGCGCCAAGAGGGCGATCAGGACGAGGGCGGCCCCTGCGCGCCCCCGCCAGCCCGGTTCGTTCGCATCCTCCATCGGTCCTTTCCCTCCCGCATGTGGCCGGTATGCGTCCCAACACCCAAAAAAAATGGCGTCCGCCATTCCGTGAAATGACGGACGCCCTTGTCCGTGCTCGTGTCTGCGTACCGGAACCGATCGACGACGTTGTCTCTCGATCCGGACGCGGGATCTTGTGCTGCGCGTCAGCGACGTGCCGGCCTCAGGTCCTCCCGATCCGTCGCGCCTTCAGAATGTCTTGTACTCCAGCCACTTGCCGTTGAGCGTGATCTTGCAGCGCGCCTCGCCCTGGCTGCCCGTGACCTTCTCCATATCGATGGTGAAATCGATGGCGCTCATGATCCCGTCCCCGAAGATCTCGTTGGCCTGCTCCCGGAGGGAGTCCCCATAGACGCCGATGATCTCCAGCAACCGATACTTGAACGGATCGGTGGTATTCGGAAAATCTGCGCGCACCGGGAATCGGCTCAACGAAGCGGTGAGCGCGGCGTCCAAGCCAAGCAGATCCCCCACCTTCTTCGCTTCCTCTGCCGGCAGCTTGTGATTGCCCTGGAGAGTCGCGGCCACGAAGGTCGGATTGCGCCCCACGGCCTTTGCCACTTCGGCGATCGTCACGTTCTTCGCCAGGCGCTTTGCCTTGATCGCCTTCCGAATCTCGTCTTTCTCCATCGTGTCCCTCCTGTGTGATGTTCATCAAGGAGCCCGCCGGACCAGGGCGGGGCCCCGTTTTTTCACTGCGCGACCAGACTCTCCTCTTCGAAGTCCACGGTCACCGTCGCGCCCGCTCCATCGCGTCCCTGCTCGATGGATTCCGCCGCTCCGTGTCCGGCGTGTCGGACGAGGAAGTGAATGATGTGGTTCCGGATCTTGTAGTAATGCGGATGTTCAATCACCGTCCCGCGGGACCGAGGGCGCGGGATCGTCACGCGGACCATCTCGGCGATCCTCGCCTCGGGACCATTGGTCATCAGGAGGATCCGGTCGGACAATAGAATCGCCTCATCGACGTCATGCGTCACCATGAAGACGGTATTGCGCGAGGTGTTCCACATCTGGATCAGTTCCTCCTGGATGACGCCCCGCGTCAGCGCGTCGATCTGCGCGAACGGCTCGTCCAGCAACAGCACCTTGGGCTCGATGGAAAAGGCTCGCGCAAGTCCCACACGCTGCTTCATCCCGCCTGACAGGGCGGCGGGGCGCTTGTTTTCCGCTCCCTTGAGCCCCACCAGCGCAATGTACTTGGTGACGTGCGCCGCGATCTGGGCCGTGCTCCAATCCGGATAGGCGGACCGCACGGCCAGCGCGATGTTGTCGTACACCGTCATCCAGGGCATGAGCGCAAAATTCTGGAACACCACCATCCGATCGAGGCCTGGTCCGGTCGCTTCACGCCCGTTGAGGATGATGCCGCCCTCGGAGGGTGTCTCAAGCCCCGCGATGATGTTCAACAGCGTGCTCTTGCCGCAGCCTGAATGGCCGATGACCGTGACGAATTCGCCCTGCTCGATCTTGATCGTCGCGTCCTTGAAGATGCAGACCTCGCCGCCGCCGGATGGGTTGGGAAAATATTTGCTCACGTGGTCGATTTGCAAGAATGCCATGGCTGTCTCCTGTCGCTCTCAGTCCTGATACGTGACCAGGCCGGCCAGTTTGTTGAAGCCGGCATCCAGAATGACGCCCACGACACCGACAACCAGGATCGCGAACAGGACTCCCGCGATGTCGAGGTTGTTCCATTCAATCCAACTCAGATACCCCACACCCAATTCCCCAAGGAGCATCTCGGCCGGCACGACGGCGACCAGCGCGCTGCCAAAGGAAATCCGCAGTCCGTTCACGATCGTCGGCGCCGCGGCCGGCAAGATCACCTTGTACAGGCGCTTGAACCAGGACAACTGAAGAATCGAGGCAACATGGAGATATTCCTTCTTCAGCGAGCTCACCCCGAACGCGGTGGTCGCGAGCGTGGGCCAGATCGCCGCCATGAAGACGACGAGCATGGCCGTCCACTTGGGGTCCTTGACCGTATAGAGCAGCAGCGGCATCCAGGCCAGCGGCGAGATCGGCTTCAACACCTGGATAAACGGATTCACGGCGCGAAAGAGGACCGTGTTCAGGCCAAGGATCACCCCGAGCATGACGGCGATCACCGAAGCCGCCAGGAAGCCCGCTCCGAACCGCGACACCGTATAGAGTACGAGATAGCCGATGCCGTGGTCGTTCGTCCCCTTCTTGATGAAGGCTTCCGACAATTCTTCCCGTGCTTTCTCGAGCACCGCCAATGGACCGGGGACGCCCTGCACCTTCGCTTTTTCCGGATTCCACGCGTACCCGCCGTCCGGCGCCTTGATGATGTCGCCGTTGAACTCCATCAGTTGAAGTTGCTCCTCGCTCAGGCCTCTCGGATCAAACGTGGGGCGCAGGGTGAAGAAGTGCCAGGACAAGAGGAAGATCACGAGAATGAATCCGGCAATGAACCAGGGGTTGCCTTGGGATGGCGCCCCAACCCGTACGGCTCGGGAGACCGCTGCCCCCGCTCCTGTTCGTGGCCACAGGGCCACCCGAAGTGAACGGAGCATGTCCGTCAGACGCCGAATTCGTGAGGCCGCGACCTCCGCTCCTTCCGCCCGCATCTCAGACCTCATCACCGGAATCGTCGATTGCATAGTCATCCTCACGCTAGGCTATGGATTTTGAAGCTCTTGGCATATCCGTCGGCATTGTTTGGATCGAATACCTTCCCCATGATGACGTGCGTGGTCGTGGTCGCCTGATGCGTCGGATACCCCAACTCCTTCGCGATGCGGTCGCAGTCCGCTGCGCGGTAGACCTGCTCGGCGACGGTCTTGTAGTTCACGTCGCCCTTGAGATGACCCCAGCGCTTCATTTGCGTCAGAATCCACACCGCCATCGAATGCCAGGGATAAGGGTCGAAGTCGATCCGATTGGGCTCCTTTCTGATGTTGCCCAAGCCGTCGGCGTACGTGCCGGTCAGGATTTGCTCCAGTACCGTCACCGGTTGATTCAAGTAATTCGTCGGCGCGATGGCGACCGCAATTTCCTTCCGATGTGCGGGATCGGAGGCGTAATGCGTCGCGTCCACGATGGCGCGCCACAGGGCCAGAAACGTGTTCGGATAGGTCGTGGCGAACTCCTTCGTCACGGTGAAGGCGCAGCAGGGATGGCGATCCCAAATGTCCTTCGAGAGCTTGTAGATGAACCCGACGTTCTCGTACACGGCCCGTTGATTGAAGGGATCCGGGCCCAAGTAACCGTCGACATTGCCCGCTTTGAGGTTCGCGACCATTTCCGGCGGCGGCACCACGCGGATTTGCACGTCCTTATCGGGATGCAGTCCTCCTTCGGCCAGGAAGTAGCGAAGCAGGTAGTTGTGCATCGAGAAGTCAAACGGCACGCAGAAGCGGAACCCCTTCATCTCCGCGGCCGTCTTCACGTGCTTGTGCTTGATATGCAGCGTGATGGCCTGGCCGTTGATGTTCTCCACCGCCGGCATGTACATCGGCGTCGGGACGGAACCGGCTCCCAGCGTGATCGCGAGCGGCATGGGCGTCAGCATGTGCGCCGCGTCCACTTCCTTGTTCACCGCCCAATCGCGGATCATGGCCCAGCCGGCCGCGCGCTTCACGGACGCATTCAACCCGTATTTCTTGTAGAACCCCAGCGGCTCGCCCATGATGATCGGCGTGCCGCAGGTGATCGGAATGAAGCCGATGCTGACGTCGATCTTTTCCGGTTTGCCCGGCGGGTCCGCCGCAAACGCCTTCAGCGCCCCCAAGGGGAAGAATTCGGAGATCAGCGCGGTGATGGCGGTTGCGCCCAGCCCGGCCAGCAGTTGCCGCCGGGTAGGCCCCACCGCGTCAAGCACGGCGGCAGTCACCGCCTGGTCCAGCGTCCGCTCCCCATAATGTTCGGAAGTCGGCAAGGGATGGCTCATCATGCGCTCCTTCCTGTAATTCCGCGGCCCCCGTCTGGCCGCCAAAAACAAAAGGCGTCCCTCTCCGGTCGGAGAAGGACGCCTTTGTCCCGTGCCGCGGATCGCCAACGATCCGCTCTTCATCCGCCGCGCCTGACGCGCGGTCGCATCAAAAAAAACGTCCGTCACCCTTCGGGGAGTGACGGACGCCGTTGTCCGTATCGTCTATCTGAACCGCCCTGTCTGAACCGCCCTGTATCGCCGCCCGGCGCCGTTGCCGAGTCGGCGAACAAAGCCCATGTATAGCACGGCACGTTCCGGAAGGTCAAATGCTTTTTCCGGGACGCGCCCCTCACGCTAGACGTCGTAATACAGGAAGAACTCATAGGGATGCGGCCGGAGACGCATCGGATCGACTTCCTTGGTCCGCTTGTAGCTGATCCACGCCTCGATCACGTCTTCCGTGAACACGCCGCCCTTGAGCAGGAACTTGTGATCCTTCTCCAGATTGTTGAGCGCCTCGTCGAGGCTGCCGGGCATGGTGCGGATCTTGGCCGCCTCTTTGGCCTCCAGATCGTACAGATCTTTCTCCGCCGGCTCTCCCGGATTGATCTTGTTCTCGATGCCATCCAACCCGGCCATCAGCATGGCGGAAAAGGCGAGATACGGATTGCAGCCCGGGTCGGGAAACCGCACTTCAATGCGCTTGGCCTTCGGGCTCGGCGAATACATCGGAATCCGAATTCCGGCCGAGCGGTTGCGGCTCGAGTAGGCCAGCAGCACCGGCGCCTCAAAGCCCGGCGTGAGCCGCTTGTATGAATTCGTCGTGGGATTCGTGATCGCCGCGAGGGCCGGCGCGTGCTTGAGAATGCCGCCGATGTAGTAGAGACAGGTCTGCGACACGCCGGCGTAGTCCTTCCCGGCGAACAGCGGCTTCCCGTCCTTCCAAATGCTCTGGTGCGTGTGCATGCCGGAGCCGTTGTCGCCGAAGATCGGCTTCGGCATGAAGGTGGCCGTCTTCCCGTGCCGGCGCGCGACGTTCTTGACGATGTACTTGTACATCATCATCTTGTCCGCCATTTTGAGCAGCGAATCGAACCGGATGTCGATTTCGGCCTGCCCTGCCGTCGCCACCTCGTGGTGGTGCTTCTCGACCGCGATGCCCACTTTCTCCATCTCGAGGATCATCTCGCTCCGGATGTCCTGCTGCGTGTCGGTCGGCGCGACCGGGAAGTAGCCCTCCTTGTGGCGGATCTTGCCGCCAAGATTGACGCCTTCCTGGCCCATGTTCCACACGCCTTCCTCGGAATCGATGAAGTAATACCCGCTGTGGTTCGTCTGGTCGTACCGCGCCTGATCGAAAATGAAGAATTCCGCTTCCGGTCCCCAGAACGAGTTGTCCCCGATCTTGGTGCTCTGGAGATACTTTTCCGCCTTCTGGGCGATGAAGCGGGGGTCACGCTCGTAGTTCTCGCGGGAGATCGGATCAATCACGTTCCCAGTTAGGCTCAACGTGGGCACAGCGGTAAACGGGTCCAGGCACGCCGTGGCCGGATCCGGCACGACCAGCATGTCGCTGTTGTTGATCGCCTTCCACCCCCGAATCGACGACCCGTCCAGGCCCGACCCGTCCTTGAACAGGTCCTCCGTCAATTCACTCGTCGGGACCGTGAAATGCTGCCATGTCCCCAGCAGGTCCACGAATTTGAGGTCCACGACCTGGACTTTGTGTTTCTTGGCAAACTCCAACACCTCGCGAGCGTTCATTCCCCTTCCTCCTTTCAGCAATCCCTCAAAGATGATCTCACGTCGCTCAGGCCGCCTTCGGCTCGAGAAATTTCTCGATCGCCTGTTCGATCCCCGCTCGAATCCGCTCCAACTGTCCCGGATCGCTCAGTTTCCTCCCGGACTGGTCCGTCACATAAAACACGTCGGCGACTTGATCGAGCCTGGTCGAAATGCGCGCGGCATGAATCGACAAACCCAATTGGAAAATCGCGTTCGTGATCACGTGCAAAAGACCTTGCCGGTCGTCGGCAAAGACATCGATGATCGTGCAGAAGTCGGACGTCTCGTTGTCGATGCGCACTTCGGTGGCTTCCGGCGCCTTCGGGAGGGGCCTTGTCAGCCTCAGCCGCGCTCCCCGGCGCAGTACGTCGTCGACATGCTCCCAGCCCTTCAACACCGCGGCGATTCGCTCGCCGACCGTGTGCCGGCGTTCCACGGGCGGCTCGCCCTGATAGTCCGGGTCGGCGACGTGGAAGCTGTCCACGACGATGCCGTCGTCTCGCGTCAAAATCTGCGCATCGAGAATTTGTAACCCGCTGGCCGCCATGACGCCTGTGATTTTCGAGAAAATGCCGGGCGTCAAATCGTTGTGCGTGATAACCGTGTACTCGCTGGTTCCCAGCTCGCGGTTGAATTCCGAGTCCACGACGACCTCGCCCGCGTACAATCGTCGGACGGCGGCGAGGTGGGCAGCGATGCGCGCCGGCACCGTGCCGTACACATACCGTTCCGGAAAGAGCTTGAGCTGCCGCTCCACCCAGTCCCGGCCGAACTCCGCCTGCACCGCGACGATCGGATGGCGGCTGACCTCCGCGACGACTTGGGCGAATCGTTCGGGCGCGCCTTGCGTCTCCCGGTCGCCCGACAGTTCGGGCATCGTTCGCTGGTACAAATCGAGCAGCAACGACTCTTTCCATTTCGTCAGGACTCCGGGTCCGACGGCCGCAATGTCCGCCGCGGTCAAGGCGACGAGCTTCCGCAGGACGTCCGGCGTGCCGACTTCGCGGGCGAACGGCAGCACGACCTTCTCGTCGTTGGGATCGCGGCGGAAAGCCGTATGGGCCATGAGCAAGTGACGATGCACGAGGAACGACAAGGTCCGGAGATCATGCTCGTCGAACCCCAGGCGGGTCCCGACCTCCTCCGCCAGCCGCCGACCGACCTCGCTGTGGTCTTCTTCGTGCCCCTTGCCCAGATCGTGCATCAGCACGGCGAGGTGCAGGATATCTTTCCGCTTGATACTGCGATAGATCTCTCCCAGCGGGCCCGGGTCGTGGCCCAGCGCCTCTGCCCGACCCACTGCCAACAGGCTGTGCTCATCGACCGTATACTTGTGGTACTGGTTGAATTGCATCAGGCCCCGAACGGTTCCCATGGCCGGTACCAGCTTCTCCAGGAGATGGGCGCGATGCATCGCCTCCAACGTCGCAGTGGTCCTTGGACCGGCCATGATCCCGAGGAAAATCCGGCTCACATCCGGGTGATGAAACGCGTCGGCCGGCACTTGATCGACGTGGCGGTGGATGTCTTCGAGCAGCGGCGGATCGATGGCCAGGCTTCGTTCGCGCGCCAGATCGAACAAGCGCAGCAGCAGGCTGGGACTCTCCAGGACTTTGGCGCGGAACTCTTCGGAGACCGTCAGAATGCCCGTCCGGATCGCGAAATAGTGGTCCACTCGAGTTGCGGGCAGGAACCGTGTGATTCTCCGCCAGAACGGCACGGTCCGGCAGCGCTCGACGAAGCGGAGACAGCGCTCGTGCAGGCCCATGGTGTGCTTGTAGTACTGCTGCATAAACTGCTCGACGGCCAGGAGATGGGGCTGGTCCTGGAATCCGAAGTGCGCCGCCAGCCAGACCTGCTCGTCGAACGTCAAAATCTCCTGGGCGGAACCGGCATGGACGTGCAGCAGGGCCCGGACCCGCCAGAGCAGCTCACGCGCCTCCATGAGCGCCAACGAGTCCGCGCGAGACAGGATGCCGCGATCCGACAGTTCTCGGATCGTGGGCGCTTGAAATCGCGCCATCCCCGCCCACTGGAGCAGGTGCAGATCGCGGAGGCCGCCTTTGCTCTTCTTCACGTTCGGCTCCAGCAGGTAGACCGTCTCGCCGAATTTTTCGTATTCCCGGCCGCGCTCCTCGAGCTTGAGGTCTAAATAGGCGTCGGTGTTTCTCGAGACGATTTTGCGCAGATACCGGCGATGGAAATCCTGGAAAAGATCCGGATTGCCGGCAAGAAATCGAGCTTCCATCATCGACGTCTTGACGGTCGAGTCGCTTTCCGCGAGTTCAAGGCTGTCGGCCATCGTGCGCATGCTGTGGCCGACCAGGAAACCGCAATCCCACAGCGGATGGAGCACGGCACGAACCAAGGCTTCCACGGCCTTGTCGTAACCCGGCTGATACAGGAACATCAGATCGATATCGGAGTGGGGCGCCAGTTCCCGCCTGCCGTACCCGCCCAGCGCCATCAGACAGCATTGACGGAGCCCGACATTCGCGGTCTCCGAGCCGCCTTGCCTCACGGCCGCGCGATACCGGCCCACGATCAGCCCGTCCACGAATTCCGTCATGGCGGACAGCGTCTCTGCACCCGAAGCGCCGGCCAACACCCGCTCGGTGACGGCGCGACGATGTTCGTCCAGCAAGGCGATCAGCTGGGCGCTGTCGCTTTCGGCGACTGTCGAGCGTGATACGTCGCGTTCCATGGAATGGTCGATATGGTCGTTACAGAGCCGTGTCACCGGTTTCGCCGGTCCTGATCCGGACGGCGGCACTGAGGTCCCTCACGAAGATCTTGCCGTCGCCGATGCTCCCGGTTTTCGCCGCGCGGGCGATGGTCTCGAGCACCCGGGGAACCTGGGCATCCTGGACGGCGACCTCGATCTTGACCTTCGGCACGAACTCGATCGTGTATTCCTGTCCTCGGTAGGTTTCCTTGTGGCCCTTCTGCCGGCCGAACCCCTTGACCTCTGTCACCGTCATGCCCTGCACGCCGATTTCCAGCAGCGCATCCTTGACCTCGTCGAGCTTGAACGGCTTGATGATCGCCTCAACTAGCTTCATGTCTAGCCCCCCAAAGAGAATGAACACGAGGCTCGCAATGTCCGACCAACAAAGCCGCAGCGAGTGCGAAACCCCGGAGCGTCCTGACTTCCTGACGTGAGGATTTCGCGCGATCGAGAACGGAGGTCGACGACATTGTCAGGCTCAGGAGTATGCCCGTTCGTTGTGTTGCGTGAGATCCAACCCGGTCGCCTCTTCCTCCGGCAGCACGCGCAGGCCGACGGCGCCTTCAATGAACTTCAAGATCGCATAGCTGCCCAGGAACGAATAGGCACCGGCGGCGACCACCGCCGTGAGCTGAACCGCAAGGTGCCCGGTTGCGGCGAAAAGACCGACGCCGATCATGCCCAGGATGCCGCCGACGCCGTGAGTGCCCATCACATCGAGCGTGTCATCATAGCCGATCTTCCCCTTCCAGACAATTGCCAGGTAAGAGCCGAGACCGGCCACAATGCCTAAGAAAACGGCCGCGATCGGACCGAGCAGCCCGGCTCCTGCCGTGGAAGTCGCCAAGCCGGCGACCGCACCGCTCGCGATGCCGAGCACCGTCGGCTTGCCGCGATGCTTCCATTCGAGGACCATCCACGCCAGCGCCGCCGAGACGGCCGTGAGATGCGTGACCGTAATGGCATTGACGGCAACCGCATTCGCCGCGCGGGCGCTTCCTCCGTTGAACCCGAACCAGCCCAGCCATAACAGGCCGGCTCCCAAAAGGATGAAGGGCAGATTGTGCGGGGCCATGTAATCGGTCCGCCATCCTCGGCGCTTGCCGACGACGATGGCGCAGGCGAGAGCCCCGAACCCCGCGCTCGTATGCACGACGGCTCCCCCCGCGAAATCGACCGCGCCGATTTTGAACAGCCAGCCGCCACCCCACAGCCAGTGAGTGAGCGGCGCATAGACGATGATCGACCAGAGGCCCGCGAAAAGCAGCATGGCTCCGAACTTGATCCGCTCGGCGAATGCGCCGGCGATCAGCGCCGGAGTGAAGGCGGCGAAGAGCAATTCGAACAACATGAACGACTGATGCGGCACCGTAGGGGCATAGAGCGGATGGGGCGCGAACCCCACGCCGGACAGGAGGACCCACTCCAGGCCGCCGACCACCCCGCCGCGATCGGGTCCGAATGCCAGTGTATATCCGAAGAGAACCCACAGCAGACTCACGACGCACAGAATCCCAAACGATTGGACCATCGTGCTGATCACGTTCTTGCTCCGCACGAGGCCGCCGTAGTAGAAGGCGAGCCCCGGCACGACCATCCCGGTCACAAGCGCCGACGCGGCGAGCATCCAGGCGATATCCCCGCTCTGTAGCGCGTTTCCGGCATCCTGAGCGAACGCCGCCCCGGCCGACGACCACGAGGCCGCCACGGCAGCAGCAACGAACCAGGCAGTTCGCCCGCTTCTTCTCATATCGCATCCTCCTTGGGCCAAGACTTGCGGCACGCGCCTTCCGGCGCTCCCTATACGCCGCGATACCGGTTCGTAATCGGCATCCGCCGATCCTTGCCGAGACCCCGATGGGTGATCTTGATGCCGACCGGGGCTTGCCGCCGCTTGTATTCGCTGCGGTCCACCATCGCCACGACCCGGAGGACGGTCTTGCGGTCGAACCCCAACTCCACCATTTCATCGACCGAGCGATCGTCTTCCACGTAGGCCTTCAGGATGGGATCCAGCACCGCATACGGCGGCAGGCTGTCCTCGTCCTTTTGATCCGCGCGCAATTCCGCCGTCGGAGGGCGATCGAGGATCCGCTTCGGAATGGCGGGCGCCTCGCCCGCACGGTTGCGCAGCATGGCGAGCTCGTACACCATGGTCTTCGGCACGTCTTTGATGACCGCGAACCCGCCCGCCATGTCGCCGTAGAGCGTCGCATAGCCGACGCTCATCTCGCTTTTGTTGCCCGTGGTCAGGACAAGATGGCCGAACTTGTTGGACAACGCCATCAGAAGATTGCCGCGGATCCGGGCCTGAATGTTCTCCTCCGTCTCGTCGGCCCTCGTCCCTTCGAACGTCGGCTTCAGCGTGCTGAGATAGGACTTGAAGACCGGCGTAATGGGAATCGTCTTGAGCTGGATGCCGAGCCGCCGGGCGAGCTCGTGCGTATCGTCGCGACTCTCCCGAGACGTATAGGGCGAGGGCATAAAGACGCCGAGCACGTTGGGCGCGCCGAGCGCGTCGACGGCGATCACCGCGGTCAATGCCGAGTCGATCCCGCCGCTGAGGCCGATCACCACGCGCTTAAACCCGTTTTTCCTCACGTAGTCCCGCACCCCGAGCGTCAGCGCCTGGTACACTTCCTCCAGCGGATCGGCAAGCGGTTCCAGTCCGGAGACGGCCCGCCTGCGCCTGGCTGCCGGCTTGCGACCGATTGTCAGGCGGTCCACGGGGGCCGACACCCGTCCAGCGAGGACGGGCTTTCTCGCTTGCGCCACGCGCGAGCGGGCGACCGACTCGATATTCAGGTCGGCGAGCAGCAGATCCTCCTCGAATCCCTTGGCCCGCGCGATAGGATCGCCCGTGTGATCCAGGATCACGCTGTGCCCATCGAATACCAGCTCATCCTGTCCCCCGACCGTATTGGTGTACGTCACGATGACACGGTTGTCCCGCGCACGGGTGGCCAGCATCTCCTCGCGCGAGCGGCTCTTCCCCAGATGAAACGGCGAGGCGTTGATATTCACGATGACTTCGGCGCCTGCCGCGGCCTGTCGATTCGCCGGCCCATCAGGCAGCCAAATGTCCTCGCATATGTTCACGCCCACCACCGTTCCATTGATCGTCATCAGCGACAGCCGACGGCCGGGATGAAAATAGCGGCTTTCATCAAACACGCCGTAATTGGGTAGGTACCACTTGGCATAGGTCGCAGCCAACCGTCCGTCGCTGATCACGGCCGCCGCGTTGTACAGCTCATGCCGGCCCGCCGGAAGCACGGAGCGGAAAGCATGAGGCTGCTCGCACATCCCTCCCTGTCCGACATAGCCGACGACCGCCGTCATCCCTTTGCAGGCGCGGGCGATTTCATTCAACGCTGCACGGTTGTCCTCCACGAACCGCGGCTTGAGCAGCAAGTCCTCAGGGGGATAGCCCGTCACGGCAAGCTCCGGGAAGGCCACCACATCGGGCTTCGCCTTGCGCGCCTCCCGCAACCAGCTCGTGATGCGACGAACGTTGCCGTCGATGTCTCCGACGGTGGCGTTCATCTGGATCATGGCGATACGAAGCGTGCGCACGGGACGCTCATGCTCCAGAAGAAACAGCGGCGTGCCAGGCGCGACCGCTCGGCGCGGCCGCATCGGCGCGAGGGCCCGAAGAGGCACTGACAGCGCTCCGTGAAATGCCCCGGCCACGACGACGTGAATTGATATGGATTGGGTTCATTCGGTTAACCGTCCGTAGCGTTGAGCCGCCGAAGCGACCGAGAACGCCGCCGAGCGTCATGGTCGCGACCTGCCCCCAAAAAAAAACGCCCTCAGGTCCGGAAAGGCCCCGAGGACGTCGTTGTCCATGATCGATGGGTCGAATCTGGAGACTCCGTTGTCTCCGAAACGGGCGCCAGGATAACACCGCAGCAGAAACAGTGTCAAACCGCAAACCGACGAGGACGCGGCCCCGTCAATATTTTCGCAAGATCGCGGGAGGCAGGTCCCAGAGCGCTCGCCGGGCCGCGGCCCACACATCGTTGAACGCGTCGGTCAGCACCGGCGCCGATGCGGCGACGAGCTTCACGACCAGCCCCGAAGCCGACGGCTGCGAGACGCCGCCCAACACTCCCCCGTAATGAGTCGCGAGAATGTCTGAGACGCGGGACTCCAGGGAGTTCCAGAATTCGGAATCCCGACTGTCGGTGATGACGAACAGCGAGGCCAGGTAGTTCCAGGCCTGCACCATGCCGAGGCTCTGCTTCCGGCTCTTGCAACCGATCGCATACTGTTCGGCCACGGTCGTTCCCGACGAAGTCGTGATTCGGATTCGGTTCGTCAGCTCGGCAAACGCCCATCGTTCTCCCTTCGCGATCCGGCCGCTTGCGACGGCATCCCAGAGCAGGACGGTCGCTCCCGGAGCGAGCGACACGTCGATGGATTGCCGGAGCCGCGAGCCGGCAAAGGGAATGGCGTGCTCGGGCAACCATTCGAGCACAGCGCGGGGCCCGACATGCATCCGTATCGCCTGGACCGATGGCTTCGCCGGGGACCGGTAGACGCGGTTCGCCGAGGGCGTGGAGATCAGGACGTGCGAGTCGGAGCCGACCGAGAGATCGATCGAAAGACGATCGCCTCCGACCAGCCCGCCGGACGGGTTGACCAGCAAAGTATAGGCGCTCCCGGTCTCGTCCAGGTAGATCGGAGGAAGCAGGTGCCACGGCGTCCGACAACTCGTGCGGCCGAACACGGTCCGGCCATCCTGCTGCACATACTCCAGTGTCAGCGCGCCGACTCGCCCGACCTGGGCGATGGAAGAGGCGGACGGTTCCCTGTGAGACGAGACAATCGTCGCAGCGGCGGGTTTAGATGCGGCGAGCCGCTTGGGGCTCCGCGCTTTCATGGAGGTGTGATTCCACCCAGTCGATCACCCGATTCAGGCCGTCGCCGGACATGAGATTGGTAAAAACGAACGGTCGCTCGCCGCGCATGCGGCGACTGTCGCGTTCCATCACGCCGAGGTCCGCGCCGACATAAGGCGCGAGGTCGATCTTGTTGATCACGAGGAGATCTGATCTCGTGATCCCAGGGCCTCCCTTGCGGGGAATCTTGTCGCCTTCGGCGACGTCGATGACGTAGATGGTGTAGTCCACCAGCTCCGGACTGAACGTCGCAGCCAGATTGTCTCCGCCGCTTTCGACGAACATCAGCTCGACGTCGGGATGACGCTGGAGCAGCTGATCCAAGGCGTCCTGATTATGGGACGCGTCCTCGCGAATCGCCGTATGAGGGCACCCCCCGGTCTCTACGCCGAGAATCCTATCCTGCGGTAAGGCGCCCCGTTTCGTCAAAAATTCCGCGTCTTCCTTGGTAAAGATGTCGTTCGTCACGACGGCAAGGCTGTAGCGGTCTCGTAAGGCAAGGCACAAACGTTCCACCAAGGCGGTCTTGCCCGACCCCACGGGCCCCCCGATGCCGATGACCGGGATATGCCTGGCTCGCGCCTGGCTAGTTCGCCCGCCTCCGCAATGGTGTTCGTCGGCTCGGTGCATGCTTGCTCTCGCTTTCGTCTTCTCGCCGGCGTGGAAGCAATCCTGAAGCGGCACGGCATCCCTGCCGCGGCACCCGTCACGAACGAAACAACCGGGATTCCAACCTCGCGTGCCGCATCGCGTAGATATCATGCAACGGAGACCAGGCAGCCAGTCCGGCCCCCGGCGTGATGGACCGGCTCAGATCGGCGATCAACGGAGCCCACCGGCTCAGCAGCGCCTGTCCTTGCTGCTGACCGACCGGAAGGAGTTTCATTGCGGCGGACACGAATCCCTGTGCCGTTTGATACAAAAAAGCCGCCACGGCCTGCTGTCTGGACCATCCGCAGGCGGCGAGCGTCAACCCCATGGCCACCGGCACATGACCGGGCGTCCTCCCGTTTTCCACCGCCGCGCCGAACTCGCGGAGCAGGCGATGTCCCGGCATGTGGTCGGCGGCGATCCTCGCCACCTGCCGTCCCATCTGGCGGCTGGCGAGACGGGAATCGCGGCCGAGTTTCAGCGACTCCAATTCGGCGTCCACTTGCATCGCCGCCTGAATCCGTCGCGCCTTTTCGGACCGGTGAGCCCGTGCGACGGCGACCGCCTCGCGCTTGGCGATGCCCTGCACGAGGATCTCTTCGACATATCGGGCGAGGCCGTCGCCGTCGCGCACCGCGCCGTCATGGACAGCCGCCTCGAGCCCCGACGAAAAGGCAAACCCGCCGGAAGGGAAAAAACTGTCGATGAACCGGAACCCATTCACGAGCGCGAGCGTCTTCATCTCGAACCATCGGCTCTGCCTGCCGAGCCAGGGATTAAAAGAGGAAATACCGTTGCGCCATCGGCTGCACCGCGGTCGGTTCGCAGGTAATCCTGCTGCCGTCCGCGGTGACCACATAGGTCTCCGGATCGACTTCGATCTTCGGAAGCGCGTCGTTCAGCTTCATATCTCGCTTCTTCACGGTCCGGCAATTCTTGACCGCGACGATGCGTCGCTCGAGCCTGAGTTTCCGGGGAACCTCGCGCGCCAACGCCGCCTTCGAGACGAAGGTCAGGCACGTGCTCGCCATGGCCCGTCCGAAGGCTGCAAACATCGGCCGGCTGATGATGGGTTCGGGCGTCGGGATCGAGGCATTGGGGTCGCCCATCTGGGCCTGCGCGATGAATCCGCCCTTGAGGACCATTTCCGGCTTGATGCCGAAGAATGCGGGCTTCCAGATGACGAGATCCGCGACCTTCCCCACCTCGATCGAACCAACCTCGTGTGCAATCCCATGTGCGAGCGCCGGATTGATCGTGTACTTGGCGACGTACCGCTTGGCGCGGAAATTGTCGTGCTGTCCCTTCCCCGATTGAATGCCTCGCTCGGTCAGATGGCCCCGCTGCGCCTTCATTTTGTGCGCGGTCTGCCAGGTGCGGATGATCACCTCTCCAATTCTGCCCATGGCCTGGGAATCCGAGGACATCATGCTGATCGCGCCCATGTCGTGGAGCACATCCTCTGCTGCGATCGTTTCCCGCCGGATGCGCGATTCGGCGAACGCGACGTCCTCGGGAACCCGCTTGTTCAAATGGTGGCAGACCATCAACATATCCAGATGCTCGTCCATCGTATTGACGGTGAACGGCATGGTGGGATTGGTCGAGGACGGCAGGACGTTGGGCTCGCCGCAGACCTTGATGATATCCGGTGCGTGGCCCCCGCCCGCCCCTTCGGTATGGAACGAATGGATCGTCCGCCCCTTGAAGGCTCTGACGGTGTCTTCGACGAAGCCGGCTTCATTCAGGGTGTCGGTATGGATCGACACCTGCACATCGTGGCGCTCGGCAACACCGAGGCATGTGTCGATCGCCGCCGGCGTCGTCCCCCAGTCCTCATGCAGCTTGAGCCCGATGGCGCCCGCGTCGATCTGTTCCTTCAGGCCTTCCGGCGCGGAGGCGTTCCCTTTGCCGAGGAACCCCAGGTTCATGGGGATGGCTTCCGCGGCTTCCAGCATCCGGTGAATATTCCAGGGACCGGGCGTGCAGGTGGTCGCGTTCGTGCCGGTGGCGGGGCCGGTGCCGCCGCCGATCATCGTCGTGATGCCCGCCGAGAGCGCCTCCCAACATTGTTGCGGGCAGATGAAATGAATGTGCGTCTCCACCCCGCCCGCCGTCACGATGTAGCCTTCGGCCGAAATCGCCTCGGTCCCGGCTCCGCACGTCATTCCCGGCGACACGTTGGGCATCGTGTCGGGATTCCCCGCTTTGCCGATGCCCACAATGCGTCCGTCTTTGATGCCGATGTCGGCCTTGACGATACCCCAATAATCCAGAATGAGCGCGTTGGTGATGACGGTGTCGAGGGCGCCTTCCGCGTTGGTCTCCCTGGCTGATTGTCCCATGCCGTCCCGCAGCACCTTGCCGCCGCCGAAGACGGCTTCATCGCCGTAGGACGTAAAGTCCTTTTCAATTTCGACGAGGAGGTCCGTATCGGCCAGCCGTACCCGATCCCCGACGGTGGGGCCGAAGAGATCGGCATACTGTTTGCGCGGAATCTTCATGCAGTCCTCTCAACAACAAGATTGGCTTGCGATGGAGCGTCGTGCGTTACGCCACTGTCACCTTCGGCTTATCCTTGAGCCTTCATTGAGAAGCCCTGTCCTTCCGCGCGGGCCCACGCCTGGGTTTTGACTCGGGGATCGTCGAGCGAACCGTTCGTAAGCCCATTGATGCCATGAACCGATCGGCGGCCGGCGAGGGCGACCAGGGTCACGCGCTTCTCCTCGCCCGGCTCGAATCGCGCGGCCGTGCCCGCGGGAATGCAGAGCCTGAAGCCGAACGCCTCCCGACGATCGAACGACAACCCCCGGTTGACCTCAAAAAAATGACAATGCGATCCGACCTGAATGGGCCGATCAGCTTGATTCCTGACCGTCAATTGTTTCGTCTCTCGATCCTTGAAGGCTTCGATGTCGCCGGCCCCGAAGAAGATTTCTCCCGGGACGACGGGCTTCGCCAGACCCGCTTTCACGAGGCTGGAAAGCGATGCGGGCTGTTTCCGCTTTGGGCGCTTGACCGCAGCGCGTTTCTTCCCCTTCGGCATGTCGTCCTCCTCGAAATCGCACCCCATCGGGCACGAACGCTATCGAATCGGATTGTGAACGGTCACGAGTTTGGTCCCGTCGGGAAACGTCCCCTCCACCATGATCTCGTAGATCATCTCGGGTACGCCCGGCATGACGTCGTCGCGCGAGAGCAAGGTCGTCCCGTAGGTCATCAACTCGGAAACGCTCTTGCCATCCCGAATACCCTCCAGGACGGCCGCCGTCAAATAGGCCACGGCTTCGGGGTGATTGAGCTTGAGCCCGCGCTTCATGCGGGCTGCCGCGAGTTGGCCGGCCGTATAGATGAGCAGCTTTTCTTGCTCTCGCGGGGTCAAATGCATCGATCTCTCCTCCGGCGATGCGCCCTGCCGCTGCCAATGCGAAGAGCTTTTTGACTATCCCCTAGGAATTTTGTTGCGAGGAGTCGGATGCTAGTCTACGATTTCGCCGCCTGTCAAGCCGCAGCGCTCTTCAACGGAGGCGTTCCATGCGAATGACCGATCGGTGGCAGCACGATCCGACTTGGGGCTTTCCGGATTGGATTCTCCGAGGACTTGGCCAGGTCGTCTTCCAAAACAACCCGCTGTCCGGCGCCATCATCTTGGCCGGCATTGCCTACAATTCCTGGATCTATGCGACCGTGTGTCTGTTCGGCGCCGCCATCGGCACCCTAACCGCGCTGCTGTTCAAGGCCGATCGAGCCCTTATCAAAGATGGGTTGTTCGGCTTCAACGGGGCGCTGGTCGCCATCGCCCTGGTCGCCTTCACGAGCACCAATTTCACGACGGGGACGATGCCGACATGGCATCTGTGGCTCTACATTGTCACGGCCTCCGCGTTCAGCTCGATCCTCGTGCTCACGTTCGGCACGCTGCTCGGCCCTCATAAAGTCCCCGGACTGACCATGCCGTTCGTCCTCACGACCTGGCTCGTCCTCGGCGCCATGCTGCAATTCAGCACGATCAACGTCTCATTGGCGCTGAAGCCCACGTCCCCGATCGATTTTACCGGCCCCACGCCCGAGTACAACTGGGGAACGTGGTGGCATGGAACTACCGAGGGCATCGCAGAAATCTTTTTCCAGGACAACTGGGTCACCGGATTGATCATCGTGCTCGGCATCGCGGTGAACACGAGAATCGGCGCCTTCATGGCCGTTTTCGGTTCGGCGCTCGCCGTCCTCGTCGCCGTGACCTACGGCGCCCACGATGCGGCAATCAGGGATGGCCTTTTCGGCTACAACGCGGCATTGACCGCCATGGCGTTGGGCGGTGTGTTCTACGTGCTGACGCCCATGACCTTCGTGTATGCCATCATTGGCGTGCTCGTGACCGCCCGCGCCTGGGCATCCCTAGGCGTGTTCCTCGAGCCCAGCGGCATGCCCGTCCTCACCGCGGCGTTTGTCTTCGTGACCTCGCCGATGCTGCTCGCCAAGAACGGCTTGGCTGCGCTCGTGGCTGTGCCGCCGGCCGAGGCGTTGACGCCGGAGGAAAATCTGGCCCGCTATGCTGCGAATCAGAACAGGCAACTCACGGCGAGAGACAACGTGGGTTGATAGCCCGCGGGACGCCCACCGACCTGGAAGGTGTTGTGATCCGAACGGTCATACCGGTATTCCAGGCGGGTGATGAGCGTGGGAATCGGGCTATATTGCAGCGTGGAGGTGACCTCCCAAAGGGTTTGTGCCACGGCTGGCGCGGAACCGAGGTTCGACGCCCCAAAGCAGACGTTCGCCCTGGGTTGATAGTCGGTGGTGCCCTGACACGTCACGAAGCCGCCGGCATCCTCGAAAAGCTCCGCACGGAAGCGGAGTCCCCACTGTTTCGTCAGGTCATAGATGAGATACGCAGCCGCTCCATTCCACCTGGCGTTCCCTGCCGGGCTGACGAGGCTGCTGCCGGTCTGGTTGGCATAGTAGGATTCGAACACCGCCGAGGCCCGTTCGCTCATTCGGACACGGACATATCCCCCGCTCAACACGAGCATGCCGCCCTTCGTCCCCGTCGGCCCTGATCGTGGTCCCACGAGGCTGTAGAAGGCGAGCGTCATGTTATCCGATGGCGCAAAGACGACGGCGGCCTCGGAGAGAGGGTCGTGCTGCGTATCGGCGCGGGCCGAGTTGACGTAGCCGATGATGCCGATCGAGAGAGTGACGGTACGGCCCCACGCGTAGGTGAGCCGCCCTCCCCTGGTGGTAAAGGGCTGGCCGAGCCCGAACAGCCAGGAACGGGAATAGTTGGGATTACGCGGCGATTCCACAGTCTCATACCCGACCACGCTGTTGATTTGCCCCAACTGGATGTTGACGCCGTTCCCGATGGGTGCGACATACTGGGCGTAAAATTCCTGAAAGTCCGCCCAGGTGCTGAGATTCGTTCCTCCGATAAAGTCCGAATCCCGTCCGGCGTTGAATTTGACGCGAAAGCCAAGGCGATCGTTCCATCGGGGACCGGGATTTGCCTCCTTCTCCAAAACAAACTGCGCCAAGTTCGGTCTGACCTGATTCGACTGCACGTCGAAAATTCTCAGCTGGTTGATCCGATTCGAGGGGTTGTTGAAATTCTGGGAGTAGGAGCCTTCGAGATAGCCGAAGAAATGGAGTCCACTCTCTCTCCAGGCGACGCGTTTCTGGAAAGCCTGTTCAGCGGCCTTCAGCGCATCGATTGGCGAACCCTCCTTGCCGTCTTGCGCCTGAGTTTCATGAGCGAGCAGGAGAATGAGGAGACTGAGAATCGTTCGGAGAGGGATCCGCCTCACGGATGCTCGGACAAGACGGTCTTCGCA
Organism: Nitrospira sp.; assembly: GCA_035760745.1. Taxonomy (GTDB): domain Bacteria; phylum Nitrospirota; class Nitrospiria; order Nitrospirales; family Nitrospiraceae; genus Nitrospira_C. Next base: position 20,873 of record DASTSI010000230.1, read on the forward strand.
TCGTAGAAGTCCGGCGCACCGGCCGGGAAGTCGCCCTTGAACATGGTTACCGTCATGGATGTTCGGCGGGAGAGCATCAGCACATCGTAGCGCTGGCCCAGATGAAAATAGTCGTAGCCTTCACGCAACGTCAATTCGGCGCAGCGGCGTTTCAAGTAGTCGTCCAAGCGCGTTTGCGGCGTGAAGGCACCCACCTGATATTCGACCCGAAAGACGTTCTCCTTGAGTTGCTCGACCTGTTCCTTCTCCGCCTCCGCCAACGGCCGGTACTGAGTTGTCGCGCAGGCGGCCAACGAAACCGCGGCCAGAGCGGCCAGGATCGTCTGCACGGTATTCGGGCTCCTTGGTTTCATCTCGAGAGGGCGCGAATGGTAGCCGGGCTGCCGGGAGAGATCAAGCAGGCACCGCGGGAATGCGTGCGCGCGCCGAACGAAGACCGACCGCTCCATGTCGGTATCCGCGTGCGTGCCGGATCCCAAACCCCGCTCCGATGGGCCGGCGTTAGACGGTCAAATGCTGCCGTACCATTTCCGCGTTTAGCTCATCGCTCTTGCCCGCCGCGACCACCGCGCCTTTGGCCATCACGACGTACTGCTCCGCCAATCGTGCGGCAAAGTGCAGGCCTTGCTCGACGAGCAGGATCGCGAATCGGCGGGCTTTTTTGAATCCAATGATGACGTCTTCGATTTGGTCCACGATGGAGGGCTGGATGCCTTCAGTCGGCTCATCGAGGAGAAGCAATTTGGGATTGGACAAGAGCGCGCGGCCGATCGCCAACTGTTGCTGCTCACCGCCGCTCAAGACGCCGCCGGGGCGGTCGAGAATCTGGGTCAGCTTGGGAAACAATTGATAGACCTCCTCGAAAGCCGCCTTCTCGACCGGGCTCCCCGGCTTATCCGACCGGGCCCAAAATCCCAGCAGCAGATTCTCCCTGACCGTCAGATGCGGAATGATTTCGCGTCCCTGGGGAACGTACGCCAGACCGCGCCGGGCTCTCTGATCCGTCGTGAGCTTCGTGACATCGCTCCCGTCGAACCACAACTGCCCGGAACGGACGGACAGCAGGCCGGTGATGACCTTCAGCGTGGTGGTTTTTCCCACTCCGTTGCGCCCCATCAGACATGCGACTTCTCCCGGCGCGACCGCGAAGGAGACGTTCCTCAAAATATGACTCTCGCCGTAATAGGCGTTGACGTTCTTCAACTGCAGCATCGCACCGGCCGATCCTCGCATCCCGCCGTGTGGAGTCCGACGGCAGATGCTTCACGCATGATGCTTCGTCTGAGGCTTAAATGTGCGCCACTTTTTGCCGTCCCAGATAAATTTCCCGCACCCGGTCATCGGCCTGCACCTTTTCGACCGGTCCCTCGCAAATGACCGTGCCTTCGTGGAGTACCGTAACGATTCGGGCGATCTGTCTCACGAACTCCATGTCGTGCTCGATGACCACGATGGCGTGTTTTTGAGCCAGGGACTGCAAGAGCACCCCCGTCTGTTCGGTTTCCTTGTCCGTCATACCGGCCACCGGCTCATCGACCAGCAGCAGGGAAGGATCCTGCAAGATGACCATGCCGATCTCGAGCCATTGCTTCTGACCGTGCGACAGCGATCCGGCCCTGCTGTACGCGTACTCGCTCAACCCGATGGTCACGAGCGTTTCATCGATTTTCCGGCGCTCCTCGGCGGTCGAACGGCCCAGCAGGGTCTGGAACACGCCTTTGCTCGGCCGCTTGAGCGACAAGTCAAGGTTCTCCCACACGCTCAGATTTGCATAGATGGACGGCGCCTGGAATTTCCGGCCGATGCCAAGCTTGACGATCTCGTCCTCCCGTTTCCCGATGAGGTCCACGTCTTTTCCGAAAATGACGCGCCCCGCGGCAGGCTTGGTCTTGCCGCAGATCACGTCGAGCAGCGTCGTCTTTCCCGCGCCATTGGGTCCGATCACGACCCGCAGTTCGTTGTAGTTTACGATGAAGTTTAAATTATTGAGCGCCTTGAACCCGTCGTAATCGACGACGACGCCTTCGAGATAAATGATGGAGCCGCGTTCAGTCATGTCCGGATCACGCTCCCTCGTCTCGTCGTCACAATTCCTTGCCGACGGGCTGGCCAATCGGCAGTCTACGGCCCAGCGTCTTCGTCTTGTCGCTGAGCCGCCGTCCGATACCGACCAGGCCATCGGGGAAGAGCAGCACGACCACCACAAAGAGGCCGCCTAGGATGAAGGGCCAGAGCTCCGGAAAGTAATTGGTCAGCACGCTGCGGCCCAGATTCACGCTCACCGCGCCAAGAACGGCGCCCACGAGTGTCCCTCGGCCGCCGACCGCCACCCAAATGACCATTTCGAGTGAGGGGAGCACGCCGATTTGCGCCGGCGTGATGATACCGACCTGCGGCACGTACAACATGCCGGCCAATCCCGCAAGCGCCGCGGCGACCACGAATACGAACAGTTTATAGTTGGCCGGCGTATATCCCGAAAAGACGACGCGCTGCTCGCTGTCCCGCACGGCGACCAACACTTTTCCCGCGCGGGAGCGGATGATCCACTGACACAGCAGATAGGCTCCGCCGAGGCAGAGGACGGTCAGAACGTACAGTACCCGCTGGGTCCCCGGTTCCGACAGACGAAATCCCAAGATCTGCTTGAAGTCGGTCAGGCCGTTGGTGCCGCCAAGATTCGTTTCGTTGCGGTTGAAGACGAGCCATGCAACGAGGGCAAGCGCCTGCGTGATGATCGCGAAATACACCCCCTTGATCCGGCTGTGAAAGGCGAGAAACCCAAACACGAACGCAAAGAGCATGGGCACGAGGATGGCGCCGATGAGCGAGACGGGAAAGCTGTAGAACGGCTTCCAAAACAGCGGCAGCTCCTTGACCTGATTCCACACCATGAAATCCGGCAAATCACTGCCATACACGCTTTCCTTGCCGATGGTAAGCATGAGGTGCATGCCCATGCAGTAGGCGCCGAGGCCAAAGAACAGGCCCTGGCCGAGACTCAGAATCCCGGTGTATCCCCAGATGAGGTCGAGCCCGAGCGCGAGGATGGCAAAGGCGAGAAACTTGCCGAAACGATTCAGTGAAAAATCGGACAGGTGGAACCAAGAATCGTCGGGCGGCAGCACATTCAGCAGCGGCATCAGGATCAGGAGGACGAAGCCCGTGACCCAAAAGGCAAGCCCGATGTCGCGCGGCGCTTGGTGATGATCGCTGAACTCAGGCATTCTTCAACGCGATTCGGTCGGGGACGGCGACCACGCTACCGTTTATTCCGGCAGCTCGGCCCGGGTCGGCCGCTCGGGGACGCGGCTCGAAACCGGCCACCGGCTAGGATTCGGCATGCCGGCCTTTGATGGCAAAGAGACCGGAGGGTCGCCATTGCAGGAACAGGATGACCAGGACCAAAATGCAGACCTTACCATACACGGCCCCGAAGCTGGGTTCCAATAGCTTATTGAGTCCCCCGATGCCGAGCGAGGCGACGATCGTCCCGGCAAGCTTGCCGACTCCTCCGGTGACCACGACCATGAACGAGTCTACAATGTAGTTCTGTCCCAGGCCCGGATCCACGTTCCCGATGAGCGTCAGTGCCCATCCTGCGATACCCGCCAATCCGGAACCGAACGCAAACGTGTACGCATCGACTTTTCGCGTCGGAATGCCGAGACAGGCGCTCATGTTCCGGTTCTGCGTGACTGCCCGCACTCGGAGCCCCAGGCTTGATCGGAACAGGATTGCGTAAATCGCGGCGACACAGACAATCGAAAGCACGATGATGAAGAGCCGGTTGTTGGGAAGATACACGCCAACCATCATCTGCTGGCCTCCGCTGAGCCAGGCCGGCGCGACGACCGCCGTTAGGTCGCCGAAATATACGCGTGCCGCCTGCATGAGGACCAGGCTCACTCCCCATGTGGCGAGCATGGTCTCCAACGGCCGGCCGTACAAAAATCGGATGATCGTGATTTCCAACAGCATGCCGCACGCCGCCGCGACGAGAAATGCGACCGGCATGGCGGCGGCAAAATAGTAGTCGAACATTGTCGCGGGCAGGAAGGCCTTGAAGCATTCCTGCGTGACGAACGTGGCATAGGCGCCCACCATCATCAACTCGCCGTGGGCCATGTTGATGACGCCCATGAGTCCGAAGACAATCGCCAGGCCGACCGACATCATGAGGAGAATGGAGCTGAGGCTGATGCCGCGAAAGATCGTTTCGATCGCGGTGGACCAGGCGGCCCACGTTTCGATTCGCTCGATCGCGGATGCTGCGGTTTTCGCCAGGGCCCTCTGCGGTTCGGTTGCTTCGGGCGCTTCTCCCGCCGTGACGAGCTCCTTGAGCGCCGGCACGGCATTCTGACTGGATAAGTCGCCGAGTCGTTGTGCGGCATTCGATTTCGAGCCCCAGTCGTCGGTCGCCAATTGGAGCAAGGCCGCGGACTCGTTCATGGTGTAGCGGACCCACTTGTTCGGTTCGTCCTTGGCGGCTGCCTCCAACCATGGAATCGCGACGACTTTCCCGGATGTGCCCAGATCGGTCGCGGCGGACCGGCGGACATCGGAGTCCGGGCTGTGAAGATTCGCCCGGTTCTTCAGCAGATCCATCACCGGCTTGATCGCCTGCCTGATGCTTCGGTCCGAGTTGGCGCGGATTTCATCCAGGCGAGGGAGGAGGGCCGTGTCACCCTGTTCGACCACGACGCGGAGCGCCGCATCGCGGACAGCCTCGTCCTCACTGGTAATCTGGGTGAGAGCCTGTTCCAAGGAAGGCGGACCGGGGACCTGCGCGAGCAGGTCGGGTGCCGCCATGAGTGAACCGAGAAACGACGTCAGGACGGCAAGGACCGCCGGCATGGCGATGAGCCGTGGCTTCACTCGGCCTCCGAAAAGAGTCAAGCGGGCGCCCGGCCACCTTCCCACGCGGGGTTCCGCGGGCAGCCGGGCTGGTTGTGGACCAGAGCCCGCTTCTGTCAACGCGTTACTTCTTCTGATACGTCCCCTGATGCGTGACCCAATCGCAGCCCTTGTCGGGATTCGTATATTCGCTCCACGGCTCGGGCTTCACCAAACCCTTCGACCTGGACACGACCTTGAACTGCCCGTCTTTCAGAATTTCCCCGATCAGCACCGGCTTGTGCGTGTGATGATTGGCCTCGTCCATCTTGATTTCACCGCCGGGGGCGAGGAACTTGCTGCCATACACCGCCTTCCGCACCTTATCGACCTCGGTGGAACCGGCCTTTTCCACCGCTTGTTTCCATATATACACACCGAAATAGGCCGCCTCGATGG
>DASTSI010000231.1:0-59439 GCA_035760745.1 Nitrospira sp.
GCAGCCTCGCCCCCCAACTTGGCCGCCAGCCGCCGAACCTTGTCTTTCTGATCGCAGAACACCATGGACCGTTCGCCGACTTTCACCCGCTGCAGGAGCGTATGAACCAGTTGTGCGCGGGACTGTTCACTCTCGATCAGATAGTACGCGTGCGTGATCGTGGCGGGACTGCTGATCCCGGGATCCACCGAAATCTTCACCGGATTTCGCAGCATGCTTTGCGCAAGTCGCTGAATGTCCGGTGAGAACGTGGCGGAGAAGAGCAGCGTCTGCCGGTCACGTGGCAGGAGCAGAAGAATTCGTTGGATATCGCGAAGGAACCCACGGTCCAGCATTTGGTCCGCCTCATCCATCACCAGCCAGGTGACGGAGCCGAGCCGAAGATGCCCGGATCCGGCCAAATCCAGTAAACGACCCGGCGTGCCTACGATGACTGACGCCGGCCGGCGCAAGGCCCGATAGTGCCGCTCAATCGGCGTGCCGCCGTACAAGGCAAGCGAGGTAATCGAAGGCGGCGCATACTTCCGCAGCTCGGTATCTATTTGGAGGGCGAGCTCCCGGGTCGGTGCGAGGATGAGGAATTGCGGATCACCGCCTTCCGCCGTCCGCTGCCTCCCCACCGCACGACCGAGCATGGGAAGCAGGAATGCCAAGGTTTTTCCACTTCCCGTCTTGGCCTGCGCCATGACGTCATGTCCGGCGAGTATCGGCGGAATCGCAGCCTGCTGGATCGGTGTCGGCGTGACGATGCCGGCTTGTTGCAGGCGATGAACAAGGGATGAGGGCAAATTCATCTGAACGAACGAAGACATAGAACTCCTTCTGTGGGTCAACTTCCTGGGACTGCAGTTCGGCCGGTCAACCGGCCGAGAGACGCATCGTGAGGATGGGCAATTCTAGGAAGGAATATGAGCGGGGCTGCCTGGCAGGCAGCCCCGAATCCGTGACGACGAACCCGGCTTAGTGCCGGCCACCGCCGAATCCGCCGCGACCTCCGCCCCCTGAGCGCGGTTCTTGCGGACGCGCTTCGTTTACCGTCAGGGTGCGGCCGCCGAGTTGAGTGCCGTTCAATGCTGAGATTGCCGCTTGGGCTTCAGAGTCCGACGACATCTCGACGAAGCCGAAGCCTCGCGATTGGCCGGTGAACTTGTCGGTGATGATGCGAGCCGACGCCACCGACCCATGTGCGGCGAAGAGATCGCTCAATTGTTGCTCGGTTGTAGAGTAGGGTAAACCACCAACGTAGATCTTCGAACCCATTGGGTTCCTCCTTTGAGAATATGGTGTTGTCTTGGACTTCGAGAAGAGGTGAGGAAGGAATGGGCCGAAGGCGCGAACACGATAGCGACTTAGGTCTGGCTTCCGATCAGATCCCGGGCAGAACCAAAACAACAACCGTCTAGGCCTTGTCACTTCTACCTGCCGCACCGCCAGGCCTTTCGCGGCGCTACACGATAGGACTGTACCGTACGGATTGAACAAAAGCAAGCAGGGAATGTCAATCCGTCGGAGACTTTAGTATGCGGCCGGAGCCGAGAACGGTCGCTGGGAGAAGAGCGGAATGGCGTGCAAGCTATCGAAATCCAAGGACGAATTCCTGTCGACAACGACTCCCACCTGTCCTTTGCCCAACGACTGGTCCCGCACTGACAGCACGAGCAACCCGTCGAAGAATGCGTCGATGACATCTTTGCTGATAATGGTATCGCGCTGAATTCTCAACGAGTGCCATTCGACCGGCTTCGGAGTGATCGGCGTTTGACCGAGCAGCGTGACCTGTCCTTTCAGGACGCGAAGAATGTCCAATTTCTTCGCGGCGAGGTCGACGATGGCCGCATAGAAATTTTCCGAGTCCTTGACACTGATCACGATTCCACCCTGCCCGCCTTTCCCGTCTCCAGGAGAACGCAAACTCACCGACACGTCAGGGTATTCATATTCCAGCTTGTTGGCCACCAGCATGCGATAGCAGAATTCGGCCTGGCAGGCCGAGGCGGCTTTCAAGATGTGGGGCGGACTCGGTGCTTGCGTCTCCGGAGCAATAGCCCATACGCCCGTCGGTCCCTCTCCCAACCCGATCTGGGAAAAATCGCCGAGGGCTGCTTCAGAACTCGGTTGATCAAAGGTCCAGCGATGAAAGAGCCCACCGGACGCTTGCTGCTTGAGGTTCTCCTCCTTTTCGGTGTTGTCTTCCCGCGGGATGGCAAAGGCTTGTTGGACGCCGAACAGGACGAGCAGCCACACTGCCAGCCGCCACCAGGATCGATTCCTGTTGTGCATCGCTCGTGCTCGATTCCATCCCATCATCGTTTGTCCACCGACCTTTGTCGGAGTCCGAGGATCTCTTGTTGACGCCGGTCACGCTCGCGAAGAATCTCTCTCCGTCGCTGCCAGCGGTTCCAGGTCCACCAGTGCAATTTCTCGCGGAACGTGACGGCCGGCGGCCTGGCGCTCCCACCCGGTGCATGCTGAAATTCGTACCCCCGCTGTTTGTCGCGCTGCTCGAAAAACCGTCGATACAGATGATCGTACAGCCCTTTTCCCGTTTCGCTGGCGCTCATCCGCGCTCCTTATGACAGCAACAGCCTGTCGAGTTGACTCGGTTCCGTGACGGGCGGCGAACAGGTTCGCTGGTGACAGATGTAGACCGCAGGAGACCCGTTGATGGTCGATTTTCCAGCGGCCAACGGCCACGCGCGCCCTGCGCTCTCCGCCTGGTCTTCCACGCACAGAACGACTTTGTTCGGAATATAGCGCTGATGCACCGCCCTCACCAACGCCTCGGTCAATGGATTGCCGCAACTTCCCATCACCACGATCTCCTTCGGATGAGCGACATGCCAATCGACCGCGCACAGCAGCGCTGAAGAGCCGTACGCACGCCGCAACTGGCCGCGAAATACCTTCAGGATCCGAACGGCCAAGTCATAATACCGCTCCTCCCCGGTGAAAGAGAAGAGCCTGAACAGCAGCATTACAAGCACCGCGTTGCCGGAAGGAATGGCGTTGTCCGTTCCCGTTTTCATGCGTTGCAGCAGAGGCTCGTGATCGTGACTGGTGAAGAAACAGCCGCCGCGCTCGTCGTCCCAGAAGTTCTTCAAAACGCTGTCCGTCACCTCTTGCGAGCGGTCCAGGTACCAGCGGTGAGACGTCGCTTCAAACGCATCGAGCAATGCCGTTCCCAACCATGCCCCATCGTCGAGATACCCGTTCAAGCGGCCGTGCCCGGCCGTGACAGTTCGGTAAACTTTCCCGTGCGTAAAGGCAGAATCCACGAGAAGCGTCAGCGCTTGCTCCGCGAGAGCAAGATAGATGGAGGTGCCAAACACTTGGTAGGCATCCAAAAAGGCGCACACCATCATTCCATTCCAACTTGTAATGATATGCTCATCGCGGCGCGGCTTGGGACGCCGCTCACGGGCCGAGAAGACCTTGGCTCTTGCCGGTCCTAGCCACGCTTCGGCCTGTTCCTGCTCTTCCGGGGACAACTTGATCGCGCCCAGCCTGTGCAGCACGTTGTTGCCCTCGAAGTTGCCCTCCTCCGTCACTCCATACGCGCGGCAAAATTCTGCTCCGAGCTCGGATCCCAAGAGCGACTTGATTTCCTGAGGCTGCCATAAGAAAAAGGCTCCTTCCCGTCCCTCACTGTCCGCATCCTGAGCCGCGAAGAAGCCGCCGTCCGGATGGGTCATTTCTCGACGCACATATTCCAGCGTCTGCTCGACGACCTGGCGAAACCGTTCTTCCTTCGTCACCCGCCACCCGTCCAGGTAGATCCGGACGAGCTGCGCGTTGTCATAGAGCATTTTCTCGAAATGCGGCACCATCCACTGGCCGTCGATTGCGTAACGATGAAACCCCCCGCCCAGATGGTCATAAATCCCTCCGGCAGCCATCATGCGGAGCTGGAACAGCACTTTATCCCGCGATCGTCGTTCGCCGGTGCGCGCGGCATGTCTCAGCATGAGATTCAACGGTGGCACGGTCGGGAATTTCGGTCCATCGCCGAACCCGCCATGGGCTTCATCGAAAAGAAGCTCGAGGTCCTTTGCGGCATCGAAGAGCAGTTGTTCGGTGAACGGCTCGTCGGTGGCGTTCGGCATCGCGATTCTCGCCAGTCCTGCTTTGACTCGTTCAACGTTGCGGACTACGTCGTCGCGATGATGCCGATAGGCTTCCACGACCCCTATCAGCACATCGGAGAACGCGGGGAGGTCGAACTTCGGAACGGGGGGAAAATACGTGCCGCCATAAAATGGCTCCTGGTCAGGCGTCAGAAACACGGTCAGAGGCCAGCCGCCCCCTCGTCCAGTGAACACCTGAACGGACTTTTGATAAATTTCGTCCAGATCGGGGCGCTCTTCTCGATCCACCTTCACGTTGATGAACTCGCGATTCATGATCGCGGCCACCTCGTGGTGTTCGAACGACTCACGCGCCATCACATGGCACCAGTGGCAGGCCGCATACCCGATGGAGAGGAGTATCGGTTTGTCCTCGGCCTTCGCTTTCGACAACGCCTCGGTCCCCCATGGATACCAATCCACGGGATTGCCGGCATGTTGCCTCAAGTACAAGCTTGATTCCGTGCTTAGACGATTCAGTAGAGGACCGGTCGAAGGAGCTTCCATCAAGATTCTCCGTTGTGATGCACCGTATCGTCGCTCCTCGACACCGTGCAATGGCCCTCGATCGTTATGCTATAGTCCTCAACCATAGCAGATCATTGCGCTCGCTGCCCGGATTGAGGAATCTGCCTTCGGTGAACGTCCCGCCATCGATGATCTGGATCTCCTGCGCGGTCCTGGCCGCAATGTGGCAGGCGACTCCGGCTTTCACATCATCCTCCTCGCTTGAAGAAGGCAGAGATGACGCGACCGCTGTGCGATCCGCCGTGCAATCGATTTCCAACGGACGGATGGTGGCCGATGTGGAGACACTCAGCGGTGGGGGATTTAACGGCCGGCAGAGCGGTAGCAGCGACGACTGGAAATCCGCCGAGTTCGTAGCTCACCGGTTCGCCTCGTTGGGTTTGACAGTCGCTCCATTGGACGTCCCGGAAGCGGGAACGCCCGATGAAAACGGGGCGTTCATGTCCGCCCCGGTCTTTTCAATCGGGCATCCGCAGGTTGAAATTACGACGGCCGACTTCGCTTTGCTCGCCACCCCTCCGGCGGATTACCTGCCGGTGTTGGATTCACCTTCCGTCAACGTAACGGCGCCGGTGGTATACGTGGGCTATGGCATCGCCGATCCCGACAGGGGCTACGACGATTATGCCGGTCAGGAGGTCCGAAATAAGATCGTGTTGTTCATGAGGGGAAAACCCGATCACCTGCCGACGCCTGTTTCGCATGCCGAAAAGGTCCGTACAGCCCGGGAGCGGGGAGCCGTGGCTTACCTCACCGTGACCGCGCCCATCCTGAGTCCCTATGAAGCACGACGAGGCATGACGACCGACCCGAGCGCGTTCTATGGAAGGCAAGGCTCGGAGCCGCTCCTGCCGGGCGCCTGGATCAGTACCGCCCTTGCGGACAAGATCCTCTCATCGCCCGGCGCCGTATCGACCTTACGCTCGCTGCAAGAGGCCATCAATGCCTCGCGCCGGCCTCGGTCCAAAACGACTCAGTCGTCGGTGCATATGGTCTGGGAGGGCAAGGAAGGATCAGGCGCTCTCTACAACGTCATCGCCTCGCTTCCCGGTCGGGATCCCGAGGTGCGACACGAGCGGATCGTGCTCGGAGCCCATCGTGATCACTTTGGACGCCAGGCAGACCTGTTGTTTCCAGGAGCAGACGACAATGCCTCGGGAACCGCCGTAATGTTGGAAGTGGCCCGGGTCATGCGTGAGACGGCCCTTCGGCCCAGACGCGCGATCGACTTCATCTCCTTCAGCGGAGAAGAACAGGGTATGGTGGGCTCGCGATTCTATGTGAGCCGGGCGCTGCAACGGGCCGGGAAAGTGAACGCCATGATCAACGTGGACCATGCGGGTATCGGAAACGGAAGATTGACCGTGGGCCTGGCCGGTGTGGACAAGAGCCGGGCCATCGAGGCCGCACAGCGAAGCGGCTTATTTGATCGCGTCGATCTCTTTGGTTTTTTCCCGGGCGGTGACCATGTCCCATTCAAGGAAGCCGGCGTGCCGACGGTGACGATCGTCAGCGGCGGACCTCATCCGCATTTCCACAAGCCCTCGGATACGGCGGACACCATCAATCCGGAAATTTTGGAAGCCGTCGCGCGCTACGTCTGTACCCTGCTTTGGCAGCTGGCCAACGCACCAGCGCCGTGACAAGGCGGTAGACCCCGCTGAACGACGGCTCGGTCATTTCCCATGCCGGAGAGTGAGAAGCGTGATCCCTCCCGGCTCTAGTTCCTTAGGGGATATCGTCCAGCAGCGTGGATTCGATCGGTGGCAACGGCGGCGTTTGTCGAGGGGGCCCTGGAAGAACAATCGGAGAACCGACCTGGTTCGCGCCCTGGATCAATCCGATGGACAACTGAGGACCCAACGTCATCACCGCACCGCTCCAGGCCTGTCCCGTCGAGGGATTCCGAAAGCTGAAGGATTCAAAGTTGTTCCCGGGCGTGTAGAGAAAGCCCTGCGTTCCCTGGTTGTCGATATAGAGATTGCCGATGCCTGGCGCATTAAACAGGGGCGCCACGCCGCCGTCGAAGGAACGGACGCTCGAGATCGTTTGGCTCCACGCGGATTCGTCAACGAACGTCACGCAGGGGTAAAGAAGCACGAAAGCCGTGATGAAGAGAAGCCGCCGCGAAGGAATTTCATGACAGCCGCGCATGAAGTGATTATAGTATGGACGACTTCTCGCTGTCGACCATAAGGGGGCATTATGGAGGAACGTCTTATTCGACCCGCCGTCCGAGCGACGGCGCTCGCCGTCTGCCTGGCCTTTCTGTTGCCGCCCGTCCCGGGCTGGACAGCTGAAGATTCGAGAACTCAGGGCAGCGAGCGCCGGGAAAATATTTCACTCCCAGAGGCCGCCCTGCGGGCCCTCAAGAACAATCTCGACATCAGCATCAGCCGCCAAACCAAAGAGAGTCGGCTCACCGACATTGTCGTCGAACAGGCGAAGTTCGATCCCACGCTGAGCGTCAACGGTCAATACAACCGGACCGTCAATCCCTTGAATCGTCCCGTCTTCGGCGGCACGGGTGGGAACCTCAACCAGATCACGACCTTTGACCAGCGCAGCGAATCGGTCACATTCGACGCCACAACGAACCTGCTGACCGGCGGCAACGTCGACCTGAACTACAGCCCGGCCCGGACGAACGTGAATCAAAACGTTGCGACCGGGTTCTTGTTCAACCCTGCCTGGACGGGCGGGCTCGCACTCACCTTGACTCAGCCGCTGTTACGCAACGCCGGGATCGACGTCAACAAGACATTCATCAGGATCGCCCAGAACAACGCGACGGTTGAAGAGCATGTCTTCCGTGACCGTGTCCTGACCGTTCTCGCCACGGTGGAGCAGACGTACTGGGAGCTGGTCTTTGCCAATGAGAACCTTAAGGTCGCTGAGGCCGCCTTGAAGGCCGCCCAGAACCTCCTGGCTGAAAACAGAGCCAAAGCCAAGGCGGGCGTGATGTCCATCGTCGATGTGCTCCAGGCGGAAGCGGCCGTCGCCTCCCGCGTGGAACAGATTCTGGTGGCCGAAAAGGCGATCCGTGACCAAGAGGACCAATTGCGACGCCTGATGAACCCGGGAGAAGAGGAATTACGCCTCGATGTGCGTCTCACGCCCCAGGACCAACCGGCCGTGGCCCTTCAGCCCATCAGCTTGCAGGAGGCAATCGACATTGCGATCGAACGGCGTCCCGAGATTGTCCAGGCCAAGAAAAACCTTGAGACCAGCGACCTGAATACCAAGTTCGCCAAGAACCAGCTTCTCCCGACCCTCTCCTTTCAAGGAACCATGGGCTTGGCCGGACTCGGCAAGGACTATACGGATTCTGTGAATCGCAACTTCAACGGCGATTTCTACAACTATGGCGCCGGGCTGGTACTCAGCTATCCGCTGGGCAACCGTTCCGCTTGGAGCACCTACAACAAGCGGCAAATGGAAGGGAAGAACGCCGAGGCCTCACTGGTGAGTGTCCGGCAACAAATCATTGTGGGCGTCCGGGAAGCAGTCCGGCGTGTGCAAACGGACTTCAAACGAATCGAAACGACCCGGTCGGCTCGCATCATGGCTGAAAAGCAGCTGCAGGCCGAGCAGGAGCGATTAAAGGTGGGGCTGAGCACGACTCGTTTCGTGCTGGACTTTCAACGGGATCTCGCCACGGCGCAGGGCAACGAACTCCGTGCCATTGTGGATTACAACAAGTCGCTATCCAACCTTGAGCGGCACAAAGCCTCGACGCTCGAGCGGTACAACCTACAGCTTCAGTAATCCCATGCAGCCGGAGCCGAGGCGCGCGGCGGCGTCGGCGGACGAACGCGGGGCGTCCCTCGCCCTCTTGCCGATCGCCGCAACGTTGTACTACTACGCGCTCCCCTCCTCCCTCCAAGATCGGACGCTCATGCAATTCACCCCGCAAATCATCGCGTATCTGGCCTGCCTCCTCTGGGCGACCCAGAATCGAGATCTCATCACGCGGTTCGGGCTCGAACGGCGGTTGTGGCCCCGCGGCCTTCGTCTTGGCGCGCTCGTGGGATTCGGCCTGGGTTGTCTCAACTCCATCGTGATCTTATATCTGGTCCCGTTCCTCGGTCTGGACATCGGATTCTTGAGGGACACGCCCCATGCCAGTTTGCCCGTGCTTCTCATGGTTCCATGGTTCATTACGGTCATCGCAATCTTTGTCGAATTCAATTTCCGTGGATTTCTCCTCGGCCGCTTGCTCACCCTTGGAGCATGCTGGCTTGGTACTCGTCGCCCGCTCCTCGTCTCGGGCTTGGCGACGGCCATCACCGCGCTGATCTTTACATTTGATCCGTTCATGACCAATACCTTCCGGCACCTGCATTGGATCGCCGTCTGGGATGGCGCGATCTGGGCCGCCTGCTGGATTGCCACCCGGAACTTGTACGTCCCGATCACCGCGCATGCAGTGGAGGTCATCGTGATGTATAGTGCTGTACGAACGGCGTTGATGTAGCACGCGATGACGCCTTCCTTCTCCAGCTACCTCGTGAACGACGTGTTCGGAGACCCCGGCGTCTATGTCGAGGTCCGCTGGTCGAAACGAGCCCTGCTCTTCGACCTTGGTCACAACGATGCCCTGGGTCCGACGAGGCTGCTCCGCGCGGGCGATATTTTCGTTTCGCATACGCATCTGGATCACTTCATCGGCTTCGATTCGGTGCTTCGGGCGGCGCTGGGACGAGGGAAGACCATCAGGCTGTTCGGCCCCCCGGGCCTGATCGAGAACGTGCGGGGCAAGCTCGCGGGATATACCTGGAACCTGGTGGACGGGTATCCATTGGACCTCGACGTGCGGGAATTCCATGTTGATCATGGCCGACGAACGCTCTTTTACGCCTCGGATGGCTTTACTCCCAAAGAGCAGGCACCCTTCGCCCTCCAATTCGATCCCGTGACAGGGCAGTTTCCGGTGCTCGAAGAAGCGATGTTGAGCGTCCGCGGAGCGGCCTTGAACCATCGCATACCTTCGTTCGCCTATTCCTTGGAAGAACCATTTCACATCAACGTGAATAAGCAAAAGCTTCGCGATGCGGGGTTGCCGGTGGGGTCCTGGTTACGGGAGGTCAAGCAGCACGTCTGGCAAGGCAGGCCTGATGATTTCCGGTTCACCGTGTCGCTCTATGACGAGCATCGGAGACAAGAACGGGAGTTTGTCCTTGGCGATGTGAAGGAACGATTTTTGACGATTTCCCGCGGCCAAAAGATCGCGTACGTCGTCGATGCAAGGTTCGACGAGGCCAATGAAGAAAAAATCGTGGCGTTGGCTCGGGAGGCCGATATGTTCTACTGCGAATCTCCCTATCTCGACTGCGATGCGGAGAAGGCCCGGGACCGGCACCATCTCACGGCCAAACAGGCCGGAACCATGGCCCGGAAGGCGCGCGCTCGCGACTTGACCGTGTTTCATTTTTCTCCGCGATACACCGGACTCGGCGAGGCGATCGAGCGAGAAGCCATGGAGGCGTTTCGTGGCGAAGGCGTCTCGCCATGAACGACCTGACGAAATATTTCGTCTATTTTTTCCTCGGGGGCGCCATCGTCAGCCTCTCGACCTATTTGGGATCGCAAGGCCGCTCGTTCCTCGCCGCGTTTGCAAGCACATTTCCCGCCATCACGGGAGCCACGTTTATCTTGATGTACCTGAACGGTGGAGCCGACTCGCTGGTCCCGTATGCCAAGAATCTTCTCTGGTTCGTCCCGCCCTGGATCGTATACGTCGTCACTATGATCCTGGGAGTTCCCCGCTTCGGCTTCTGGCCGGCAACCGTGTTATCGCTCATGCTCTATATGGGCTGTGTCGGGGTCATCAAGCTGGTCGTGCGGTAGCGCCTCGCCGTTCGGGTGAGGCCGCGTAGGATGAAGCGCGCCAGCTTGTTCCTGGGATTTCCGCATCCAGGCTGACGAATCGGATGGCTCAGCCGTCGCGCTGCTTCTGACTCGCGCAGAAAGGGGCTACAGGATGGTTCCGAAATGCAGCCGGCTCATTTCCGTCATGGCGGAGACGAGATGGTCGACTGTCTCGGTCACACTGGCGCTCGCTCGATGAGATGGGCCCCTGCCGCCGGCCCAGATGTCAGGCGGGTGTTCGATTTCACGCACATTTTGGCAGAACCGGTTGATCGATTCTTTCCAATAGATCCCGTCGCTCTGCTCGTCCAAAAAATGCTCTCTGTCCCGGGTAAATGGACGGTCAAATTGCCGTGCACGCATCCGCCACATTTCTTCCATCGCATGTTGACGCTCGCGACTGAACTCCATCGTGGTGGCTCGTTCGTTCAGTGCGGCAAAGAGGCCGCCGATCACCCGCTCGACCTGGTCTTCCGGAAACATCCCGACACAGGTTTGCACGATGAGGTACTTATGGAACAGAAACACCTCGGCACTGATCCGTGCTTCATTAGCCGAGGGGTCATAGAGCCGGGCCAAGTCTCTGAGGGCATGTCCGGATGGTCCTTCGAGGCTGGCCCCGAGAAGGCCGGCAAGCTGGCGTCCAATCTCTAGATAGTCGACGGGAACCGAGGGCTGAGGCATAGCAACTCTTCCTTGACGATGGTGAGACGTCCCATCTTCTCATTTGCCGAGACGATTCCCAAGACAAAAGCACGTTTCCCTCTTTCCACAGCGGCACGCTGAACTCGTCAGAAATTGGCCGATTGAAGGTGTGAGAGTCGCTTGCTAGGATGACCGCGTCATGCTACTAGGGGAGCGAACGCCGCCGCCGACCCAAACACTCGACTCGGATTCCGACTACCTCATCGTTGAAGGCGCGCGACAGAACAATCTAAAAAACATTTCTCTCCGCATCCCTCACAACCGGGTCACGGCCGTCACGGGTCTCTCCGGCTCAGGGAAGTCTTCTCTCGCGTTCGACACGCTCTTTGCCGAAGGGCAGTGGCGCTATGTCGAGTCCCTCTCGACCTACGCACGGATGTTCCTGGAGAAGGTTGCGCGTCCGGACGTTGATCGGATTTTGAACATCCGACCGGCCATTGCGATCGAGCAAAAGAACCAGGTGAGGACGGCGAGGTCTACCGTGGGCACGACGACGGAAATCGCGGACCTTCTTCGCCTTCTGTTTTCCAAAATCGGGAGGCCGACATGTCCGGACTGCCGTGAGGAAGCGAAGGCCTTCCAGCCGGATACCGTCATCGAAGACCTCTTGCATCGGTTTACCGGAGCCCGCGCGATGATCCTGTTCCCGGTTCCCGCTCCGTCGCCGAAAGACCAGCCGGCATTCTTCCAATCCTTGCTCACCCGCGGCTATGCGAGGGTCAAAGTCGGAGAAGAGGTGGTGGACTTGCACGACAAGCAGGAGTACCCGCTGCACGAGCAGGACCAGGTCCTGGTGCTGCTCGACCGCGTCGTCCTTCACGAACACAGCCGAACACGACTGGCAGAAGCGGTCGAAATCTCATTCCGCGAGAGCCGGGGGCTCTGCATCGTGGACGTGATCGGACGCGGCAGGCAGACGTATAGTGACCGGTTTCTTTGCCAGAGATGCGGGCGGACATTCGAGCCGGTGAGGCCTCTCCTCTTCTCGTTCAACCACCCGCTCGGAGCTTGCCCGGAGTGCAAGGGGTTCGGCAATGTGCTTCGTTATGATCCGGACTTGGTGATTCCCGATCAAAACAAGTCGCTCGTGCAGGGCGCCGTCGAACCGTGGAGCAAACCCGGAACCGACTGGTGGCAGAAGCAAATGCTGCTCGCGATGAAACGCCGGGGCATCGACCTCGCGCTGCCCTATCGGCTTCTCCCCAAAGCCGCGCAAGACCTTCTCTGGGCGGGCGACAAGTCGTTCGACGGAATCAACGATTTCTTTCAGTACCTCGAAGGCAAACGGTACAAGCTTCACGTCCGTGTTCTGCTGAGCCGCTACCGGACACCGTTCAATTGCCCGAGCTGCAAAGGAAGCCGGCTCAGGCCGGACGCCCTGTTCGTCAAGGTCGCCGGCAAGAATATCCACCAGATTCTCGAGTTGACGGTCGACGAGCTATCGTCGTGGCTCTCGGCGCTCCCGCTCACAGAGTTCGAGTCCGAGGTGGCCGCCGATATTCTTCGTCTCCTCAAGGCGAAGCTCGGCTTCCTCCAGCGCGTCGGACTCGGGTATCTGACTCTGGCACGACAAACCAAAACGCTCTCCGGCGGCGAAGCCCAACGGGTCTCCCTGTCCACTCACCTCGGAGCCCGCTTGGTCGGCACGTTGTACGTGCTCGACGAGCCGACGATCGGACTTCATCCGCGGGACACCGACCTCTTGGCCGGGATCCTGAAAGACCTCGCGGCGGGGGGCAATACCGTCGTCGTGGTGGAGCATGACCGTCGGATGATCGACTCGGCGGACTTCATCGTTGAGCTCGGCCCTCACTCCGGAGAGAAGGGCGGAGAAATCGTGTGCGCGGCCCCGGCCGATCAGTTTCGGCTGGATCGCCGCGCCGTCACCGCTCGATACTTGCGCGGCGAAGACTCTATCCCGATCCCGAAATCGCGACGGCCGGGGAACGGTCGATTTCTTGTCATTGCGGGAGCCAATGAGCACAATCTGAAGGACCTCGTGGTCCGGTTTCCCCTCGGCATGCTGATTTGCGTAACCGGCGTTTCGGGATCCGGCAAGAGCACGCTGGTCGAGGATACGCTGTATCGTGCGCTGGCCCGGGCGTTCCGCGTCGATTCCCTTCCGATGGGACGGTTCAAGGCGATCAAAGGAATCGAGCATGTACGCGGCGTCCGGCTCATCGATCAACAGCCGATCGGCCGCACGCCCCGCTCCAATCCCGTTACATATCTGAAATTGTACGATGAGATTCGGCGCCTGTTTGCCTCCGAGCGGGCCGCGCTTCGCGCAGGATTGACGCCGCGGCATTTCTCATTCAACGCGGAAGGCGGCCGCTGCGAGCGCTGCGAAGGCAGCGGGGTGGAAAAACTCGAAATGTACTTTTTCGAAGACCTGTACGCGCCCTGCGAGGTCTGCGAAGGACGGCGCTTCAAGCCCGAGGTCTTGACCATACGTCATCGAGGGAAGACGATCTCCGACGTGCTCGCCTTGACGGTGGACGAAGCGCTGTCCTTCTTCACCGGTACACCCAAGCTCCAAGAACGGCTTCACCTGCTCGCCTCCATCGGACTTGGATATCTACGCCTCGGCCAATCGGCAACCACACTCTCCGGCGGCGAGGCACAGCGGCTGAAGATCGCCGCAGAGTTGAGCATGAATGGGCACAACGCGCGGGAAGCACGGCACTCGTCGCCGGGGATGTTGTACATCATGGACGAGCCAACGACCGGGCTACATATGGACGACGTGAAGAAACTGCTGGCCGTGCTTCACCGGCTGGTCAATGCCGGCAATACGCTCGTCGTCGTCGAACATAACGTGGACGTCATGAAATCCGCCGATTGGATCATCGACTTGGGACCGGAAGGAGGTACGGCAGGAGGCCGGATCGTCGCTGAAGGGCGACCGGAGCAGGTGGCGAGCATCAGCGGATCGCACACCAGCGCGTTCCTGGCTCAAGCGCTCAGAGCGTGGTTCTTAACCGAGCCCTATGCCATCCCTCAGGGGTGAACCTGATCGGGCTTCGTAGACTGCTCCCCCAAAAACTTCTTGTGCAGATATTTTTTACTGATGGTCGTGATGGCAAACGCCAGGCCGATCGCAACCGGCACGAAGACCGCGGAGATGATGCTGGCATTCGCGATCCATCCGGCTTCATGGAAGCCCTTGACGAGATAGCCCGCTAATCCGGCCAAATAGTACGCGATCACAATCACCGACAGCCCTTCGACGGTATGCTGGAGGATCACCTGGCTTTTCGTCGTTCGATCCACGCTCTGAAGCAGCGCGAGATTCTGCGCTTCCAAAATGAGATCCACGCGCGCCCGTATAATTGAAATGATTCCTTCAAATCCGGCGCGCAAAGTATCGATTCTTCTAAGAAGTTGCTGGTAGCCTTCAGCAACCCCGGTGATCCCGCTCACAACATAGTCGGATACCGGACGGTAGGAGTCCATCGGCTGCTCCGCCAAGGATGCGAGCGTGGCATGGACGATCTTGTCGTAGGGCAATGATGCGGACAGCTCGAAGTGGAGCTTGCCCGCGATGCGATTCGTCTTGAGGAGATCCTGTGTGAGACTGTTCAGCCAGCGCTGCAACGTGTGCGAGTCAGCATGCCCGATATGGCCGCTGATGACTTCCCGCTGCTTGAGGTGGACCTGCTCAAATTTATAGACCTGGTCGATCGCGGTCGAAAACAATGGTTTTTGCATCAAGAGCAGATGGTAATACGTTTCGATCCGGACGATGGCATCGACAATGTCCTTCAACCGCGATGCGAGCGTTTGCGGCTGGCCCAGGCCGACCCAATAGCGCTCGCGCCCGTGCTCGTCCGGCGTAAAGCTCGTGACCACACCCGTCTGCCCGTCAAAAATGCGGCTGCCATAGAGCACCGGCCCCGGCAGCATGGCCCTCAGCCGATCGCGTGACGGCAGCGACTCCGCCGAGACCAGAATGTCGAGGCTGCACACCTCGGTGCCGAGGGGGATCACGGGGAATTTATAGCCAGGAAACGTGAGCGGTCCCAACCTGATTTCCGATCCGCCTGGCACGTGCCAAATCTGGTAGTTGTAATATTCCGTATGCGCCTGCCAGACGACGATCAACCGCGCTCCCCCCTCACCCTCTCTCACGCCGTAACCGAATGTCTCACGGACGACCCTGTGATCCTCCGGCACAGCGAACGCGTCGAGGACGGACAGAAATTCGCCGCGGCTCGCCGGCCGCTGCGCCGGAGGATCCGACATGCGGAAGGCGTTGTAGTGCACATGCGCCGGCGCTTGGAGCCAGTCGGCGAGCGGCAACTGGGGGCGCTCATGCAGCGCCTTCAACATCGACTCGGTTTCAGATTCTGCGTCGCGCGGATTCATCGATTTTCCCCTCGATTCAGATGCCCTACAGTCCTGGTCGTTTCTCGGCCGTCACGACGACCGTCATGGGCCCATCGGCTCTTCGCACCTCGAGTTCAAGCGCCTCCCCGGCCTGAACCTGGCAAATCCGCTTCGCATCGCGCTCGCTTTTGACCGCGATCAACGAAGCGCCATTGCAGGCCAGGATACGGTCGCCGACTTTGAGTCCGGCTTTTTCTGCCGGCAGCCCGCTTCGCAGTTCACGCACCACGTAGAAACGTTGTCCCCTGTCTTCAGACAGCTCCCAGTTGACCCCGATCCGCCCCGAACTCAACAGACCGGTCTGGGTGCCGAACCGCGTGAGGATCCGGTGTGCAATCAGTCGGGCGGAGCTTTCTGGATCATCGCTCGTGGGATCCGCCAGATGCCCTTCTCCGCTGAAGAGCAGCAGACCCGTCTCCACGTCGATCATGCGAAGGGCCAGCGAGACGGTGTTTGTCCGGTCCTGTTCGCGGCGCTCCCATTGCTGGACGTCTCCGACGATAATGGCCTGGGCGCCCACGAGCCTGCCGACCTTGAGGACGTTCGCATCGTCGGCATGCGTCAATTGGATCACCTGCTCCTTCAGCACCTCATCCAACTTGGCACGCTCGACCATATGCATATCGAGATCCAGCAGCAGAGTCGTGACAATGCCCGCGACGCGGGAGCCTGATCCCTGCGCTCCGGTCGCATCCTCGAACAGCATGACCGCCATGGTCCGGTAGCGCTCGATGCTGTCCCGGTCGATCGGTCCGTTGGCCGAGACGACCGGCTCCGGTCGACCGCCCGCGCTTCTTGCCGCCATGGCTTGGACTCCGCTGACTGCACAGGCCTTGCGCCGCTGGAGAATGGCCGCCGGCGGTCCCCAGGCGCACAACTCGTCATTGACCAGGACGACGTGGTGCGGATATTCGCGCTGGTGCTCCGCCGCAATATTGGTAAACGGATAGAAGAGACAGCCGCCGATCCAAACAGAAAGAGGACAAAGTGCGAGCTCGTACAGCCATTGCCTCCGCGCCGTAAGGGAATATTCCCATACGAGGAGACGGCCATCATCGCGAAGGACGCGGTCGGGCCGACCGATCTCCTCGACGACTTGGGCCTTTGTCATCGGGACGGAGAGCTTGTCGAGCTTCGATTCAGATTTGACGATGGTATAGCCAACACCGCACGCCGAGACGAGAGCACCTACGCCGAAGGATATGAAACCGAAGCGGACGGATCGAAAGAACCCTCGATACCCGGGCGCCGGTAGCAGCATCGGCGGGAGCGTATCATTTGACGAACGCCGGCTGCAATCCAGCTTCGGCCCGAATCTCAACGAGGGCAGCGCGACGCGTCGCTCCGTTCTCTTTCCGAGATAGTATGTGACCGATGAAGGAATCGGTGCGTCAGTTCAGCGAGGGATCGAGAGGCATATCGGCGTAATGCCGGTACTCTTCGCCCAGCGTGCTGAGAATGTCCGGCCAGATCCGAAGCGGATCCTTGTCGAAGACGATGGAAGGGTCGGCGGGGATCGTGATCCAGGAACCCGTCTTCATCTCGTTCTCGAGCTGCCCAGGGCCCCAGCCGGAGTATCCAATGTAGGCACGGAACGCCTCGGGTCCCTGGCTTTGGGTCAGAATGCGATCGACCAACTCCATGTCCCCGCCCAAGCAGACGCCGTCGAAGACATGATGCGAGTTGTCGGGCAACTGATTCAGGCGGTACAACAGCATCACCTGATTCGGTTGGACCGGTCCGCCGGAGAACAAGAGGTGCCTTTGCCCTTCGAGCACCGGCACCTGGGGCAACGCCTCCGATACCGACATGGCCGTCGGCCGGTTCACGACGACCCCGAGGGCACCTTCGGGCCCATGTTCACACAGCAGGACGACGGTTTGTCGGAAATTCGGATCGCGAAGGCTGGGGGCTGCGACGAGGAAGATTCCCTTTCCAAGCGGCTGGCGCATGCGGTTATCCTATCGCGCCGCTCCATGGTACGCAAGCCGCGAGACGGTATCACCGCACAGCCCGTCACCGGTAGCACTCCTCTCGGCGGTCTCGCAGAAGGTCGTTGTACCGGGTGACCGTTTTGTCCCGGGCGAGCCCGGGATCGATGTCGGCGATCCACAACTCCTCCTCAGCCCGCGGGGAGCGGTGAAGGATCGCACCGCGAGGATTCACGATTTGACTCTGCCCGATATAGGCGAGCTTGTCCCTGCCTCCCCGAGCTTCCTCGCCGATCCGATTGCAGGTCACGGCAAACACCCGATTCTCCAAGCACCGAACCGGCATGGAATCAGGGCAGTTCGGAAGCACGAGGTTCGAGGGGTGGCAAAGAATGTCGGCGCCCTTCAGGGCGAGCGTCCGGGCAGATTCCGGATAGTACCAATCGAAACAGATCATCACGCCAATCTTCGCCGGACCGATGTCCCACACTTGGAAGCCCGTATCTCCCGGCGTGAAAAACAGCGTCTCCTCGAAGAACAGATGGGTCTTCCGATAGCAACCCACGACGCCTTGCGGGCCGATCACCGCGGCAGAATTGTAGCAGCGCGATCCGAACCGCTCCGGAAGTCCGGCTACGATAACCATGCCCTTCCGTCTCGCCACGTCGAGGAGCCGTGTGACAGTCGGGCCGTCGGAGATCGACTCTGACAGTTGGTAGACCTCGTCGCGGGACGTAAATTGATATCCGGAAGCACAAAGCTCAGGCAGGACCATGAGCTCCGCGTCCGCGTCATCGAGTCTCGTGACAATGCGATCGAGATTTGCGCTGACCTTGCCGAACACCGGATTGTTCTGGTAGTACCCGATTCGCATAGGAACCAACGGTCACGGTCGAGGGAGGAGGCCAGGAGGAAGGATGGGGCAAGAAGCGCGCCTCTTGCCCCGGCGCCTACGGCGCGATTACTTGACTTCCGAAAGATGCGTAACGGCCCCTTCCGCATGCTTCGTCGCAACGTCGGCGTGACCCGCTTTGCCGTGTTCGACCGCAGCCTTCAACTCCTTGATCCCTTCATCGAGATGCGGGTTTTTCACCCCCGCCGCTTCTGCGTGCTTTAGAGCGCCTTCTGCGTGCTTTACCAAAGCGTCGGCATGGCCCTGCTTCCCGTGAGATACCGCTTCCTTGGCATGTTCGACCGCTTCGCTGACGTGCTTATTGTCCGCCAGTGCGGTCAGCGGCATGCCCAGCAGTGCGACCGCTGCAACGACCAGCGCTCCGCGTTGTATCCTTGTCATAGGGACCTCCTCTGTGGTTAAGACGAATGTGGTGCAAAAAATGCGGAATGGATGGTAGTCGTTTCACCTTACACAGCCGTTTTTGGGGTGTCAAGAAGGGCGAGAGGGCGCCTCGATTCCCAGGACTTTTTGCAGCCCGTGGAAATCCTTCTCCACAGGGCAGGCGAAATCCCGGCTCCATTCCCACCAGGAACCAGGATAATTACGGACGCGTTGGAACCCGGCCACCTTGAGTACGAAATAAAGCCACGCCGACCGGATGCCTCCCGTACAGTAGCAGATCACTTCCTGGTCTGGACGCAGGCCCTTTTCCTCCAAGGTGCTGCGAATCGCACTGATATCCTTGACCGTTGCATCCTTATTCAAGAAACCGTTCCAGGCGATGTGCGTGGCGGATGGAATATGTCCGGCCCTCGGAATTCCCGATACCTCTTTGCCTAAATACTCTTCCAGACTGCGGGCATCGACAATAGCTAGGCTCGGGGTCGGCTTCTTGACCAGCGCTTTCAATTCGTCCTTTGCGACGGCAGTGTCCTTCGCAATTTGGAGCGTAACTGTCCCCGGCTTTGGGGTGACGCGCCCGTGTTCGAACGGCCGTCGTTCCTCCACCCATTTCACCCACCCGCCGTCGAGAATCCGCAGGTGCTTGTGGCCGAGGTATTCCAACATCCAGAACATCCGTCCCTCATCGCCCCAGTTGTCGAACGGATTTGAGTAGATGACGACTTCACTGTCCTCGCTGATGCCGAGGGCCCGAACTCGTTGCTGCATCCGGTTCATGTCAGGATCGAGCAACCCTTTCGCCACCGCATTCGGGTCGCTGTACTCGTGCCACGTGGAATTAACGGCCCCGGGGATATGTCCCCCGAATTCGTAGGCGGCTTTCCCTCGCACATCAATGATGACGAGGCCCGGTTCTCCCAACCTGCTCTGCAACGTCTCAGTGTCGATGAGTAAAGGGTGCGCCATGGTGCTCCTCTTTCAGTAACCCGCCCCTCGCGGATCAAGGCTCGGCCGATATTGCCGCCGGTGCTCTTTCTTCTCTAGATTGTATGCATGGCTCAACTGAGCTTGCAGTCAGATATCATACCGTTCAACGATGTCCGTCCGCCAGAGGAACGCCCGGTCATCATCGTCCCGTCTCTTCAACGATCCGCCGCTATTACCATCGCAAGTTCAATCTGAAGTCCCTGCTCATGCATTGAGCAAGGCTGTGAGGTGGGTGTTCACCGATGCGGCCAATGCCTCGAGGTTGTATCCGCCTTCCAACGAGGAGAGAATCCGGCCTTTGGCATGCCGTTTGGCGATACCCGCCACAATGGTCGTCAACTCGCCATACCCGGTCTCGGTGAGCGCCATGCTTGCCAAAGGATCCGCCTGATGCGCATCGAAGCCGGCCGAGATAATGACGAAGTCCGGCTTGAATTTATCGGCCGCTGGGACGAGTGTTTGTTGGAAGACTTCCCGGTATTCCTCATCCCCTTGGCTCGATTCCATCGGCACATTGATCGTATACCCTTCCCCCGCTCCCCTACCCCGCTCGGTAGCCCGGCCCGTGCCAGGATAGTGGGGATACTGATGGGTGCTGAAAAAGAGCACAGTTGGATCGTCCTCGAAGCTATGCTGCGTCCCGTTGCCGTGGTGTACATCCCAGTCGACGATGAGCACGCGTTCGAGCCCATATTTCCGCTGGATGTACCGAGCGGCGATCGCCACATTGTTAAAGAGACAAAACCCCATTGCGCGGCCAGCCTCGGCATGATGACCGGGAGGCCGGACGGCACAGAACGCATGGTCAACCTGCTTCGACATCACGGCATCGGCAGCGGCCAGGGCGCCCCCGGCGGCCAAATACGCCGCGGCCAGCGAACCGGGGGACATGGAGGTATCGGGATCGAGTGAAACCCGCCCGACGCCCGGGGCATGGTGTTTCAGTGCCTGCACATACGCCTTGCTGTGGATCTCGGTGATCCAGTCGTCCTCGGCGGGTCGAGGTGGAAGCTTCACGAGCCGAGCCGCTGTCCCGCTAGTCTGAAGATGACGCATAATGGCCCGGAGCCGATCCGGCGACTCCGGGTGTCCGGGTCCCATGTCGTGTTCGAGATAACGGGAATCGTAGACGAGACCGGTCTTTCCCATGCGCACCGTAAGCGTGAACCAGACCAGCGCGGCTCCCCAGAGAGAGTTTTTCCGATACGCCTGCCGGGATACACGCGCTTATCCGTCAGGGTATCATGCGTGAAACACCGTAGACAATCTGCGGCTACCGCTGATATCGTCTGCTGCGAATGGAGGTCTCAATGCCCAATCCGCGCATCGAACCGCTCAAGCGTGTCCTCGCCATGGAACCGAACGACGATGTTGCATGGTTCGGCCTGGGAAAGGCATACATGGACGACGGGAATTGGGCGGAAGCGGCACAGGCCTTACGCCAATGCGTGACGGTCAAGCCGACCTATTCGGCCGCCTATTTGGCACTCGCACAGTCCCTGCAGAAGCTCGGTCGGATCGACGAATGCCGCAATGTCTGCCTCACCGGCATCGAAGTCTCCGCCAAGAACGGCGACGCGATGGTGACCAAGAATCTTGAGATGCTCAAGGCCTCGCTATAGGATTTGAAGGAAAGCATCGGATTGTCGTTCAGTGAGCGGACGGACGGCGGCGGGGTTTCGAATCCAAAGCCTGACGCGCGGATAGCCGCGCTGGTGTCCTGCTCGCTCGACGGCCTCGACATTGGCCAGCCTGGTTCCGGCCTTCGAAGGAAGCGGCTTGACGTCCCAGAGTGCGATCAGCACCGCGCTGACATGTTTGAGTTTCATCAGTTGGAGGGTGACTGAACCGGACAGCGCTTTGAGGTCCAGCCAGATGTCGTGCGGTTTTGCGGCCCGTTCCCCCCGCAAGTCGGATCGCGGAATGGAAATGCTCAACACCACGGGCTCGCAGTAGTCAACGAGTTGTTTCGCCTTCTGCTGAATTCGGGCAACGACTCGATGCACGAGCATGAGACCGCCCCCCTCGTCCTCCCCCTCGCTGTCGGCAAGGAGGCCGCGGAGCGGCAGTCGACGTCGCCCAGCAGACCCCACCATGGCTGTCACTTCCGCGAAGAAACGTTCACGACCGACATGGCACTCGAGGTCGGCCGTCCTCGCTTGCGATTCGGGAAGGAAGAGCACTCGCGTTCCGACACGGATCAATTGCGTCGCCAACTCCAGCTCGGCAAGCGCGGATTCCCGCACTCCATAATCCCGGTGGTTCAGCCGGTGGATCAACCGGCCCAGCCGGAGTTGACTCGATTCATCGGCGCAATGCCGGTGGAGGGTCGCCCAGTGATCGTGAACGTCTCGCGAGAGCCCGAGTTCCTGCCGCTTCCATGGAGGAATGCACGGGCGAGACACTTCCCTGAGGTGGGCGACGAGCTTGAAGGTTTTGCGGGACCGAAAGCGCGCCATGTCGGAATCGCGGGGCTCTCTCGCGGAATACGAGGCTGGTCAATGGACGCAGTGGGTCACACGGGTTCGCCGCCGTCATCCTCTTCCGCGGAGTGCCCCTCCAGCGGGTCCGGCTGTCGTTGCGCCACTGCTTCGTACACTTCATCCAGCCAGCGTCCTGCGCACCCCAGAACCTCTCGTACGAGCGGCTCTGGTTGGCCGGTCCTCTTGATGGTCCATTGCGAGACATACTCGAGCAGCGCATCTCGTTCGAATTGACGGCGGGATTGAACGGCAAGCTCGGTCAGCTCGCCGAAGCCAGTCTTGAGAATCGTTTCGACCGTCTCCCGACCATACGACGTGCTCGCCGTAACGTACTGTACCGCGCGGTTCAGTTCCTGGTCCGTCATACCCGATCTCGCGTCGAAAGATTTTCACATCCCTGGTGGGAGCTGTCAACCTGAACTCCGCGCTGGCTGTGGATTTTTGTCGCCGCCCGAGCCGGGCAGGATGATATGATCCACTGTGATCAGTCCAAGGAGTTGCGCATGCGAAAATCCAACGTGACGAGGAGTGATGCACGACGCTTCAGCCCGCCCGATCGATGGGACTTAACGGACCTCGTGAAAAAGCCCGTTGAACAGGTCGAGCAGTACCTCGGGGAGCTCGATCATCGTGTCGCGGAGATCGAGTCAGTCAGACCCACGCTGTCTGCCTCGATGTCCGTCGATCAGTTCGATTCCATCCTGCGTCGATTAGAAGCCGTCGCGGAAACATCTGCGCGCCTCGGCGCCTATGCGTACCTATGGTTTTCAGAGAACACCAAGGACGAGAAGGCGCGGTCGTTCAAGAGCCTTGTCGAGGAACGGCTGACTGCGCTCAGCAATCGGCTGCTGTTCTTCGATCTCTGGTGGCAAGGGGTCGATGACGCGAACGCGGAACGGTTGCTCGCTGGCTCGGGTGACGTCCGCTACCACCTGGAAACCATTCGCCGCTACAAGCCGCACACGCTGTCGGAACCGGAAGAGAAGATCATCAATATCAAAAATATCACCGGCCGAAGCGCGGTGCAGACGCTGTACGACGTCATGACCAACGCCTTCTCCTTCACGATCAAGGAAGGCGGTAGGACCAAGACGCTCAATCGCGAAGGCTTGATGACGTACGTTCGAAGCTCCCGTGCGTCCGTCAGACGGGCGGCCTACCGCGAACTGTATCGGGTATTCGCCTCGCAACGGGACGTGTTGGCGGAAATCTACAAGACCCTTGTCAAGGACTGGAAATCAGAGAATCTGACGCTGCGCGGTTTTCCATCTCCAATCTCGGCGCGAAATCTCGGGAACGACGTGCCTGATGCCGCCGTAGAGACGTTGCTTGCGGTGTGCGCGGGCAATGTGGACGTGTTTCAGCAATATTTCCGGCTCAAGGCAAAGATTTGCCAGATCAAACCCATGACTCGCTACGATCTGTACGCCCCACATCGTGCACAGGCGACGAAGAAGTACAAATACGCGGATGCCGTCGCCATGGTGTTGGAGGCCTATCGCGGGTTCTCACCCCGGCTGGCCGATCTGGCCACACAGGTGTTCACAGAGCGGCACGTCGACGCGCCGACGCGACCGGGCAAGATCGGCGGCGCGTACTGCTATAGCGTCGTGCCGGGCCTGACCCCTTATGTCTTGCTCAACTACACGGGAGACGCGCGGGATATCGCCACGATGGCCCACGAATTGGGCCATGCGGTGCACGGCATGTTGGCGCGCGATCATTCCATTTTTACGTTTCACTCGACGCTGCCGCTGGCAGAGACGGCGTCAGTCTTCGGCGAGCGGGTGCTTTCCGATGCCTTGATGAATCAGGAGAGGGACAAGAAAGTCCGTCAGGGCCTGTTGCTCAATCAACTGGACGATATCTACGCCACCGTCCTCCGCCAGGCTTACTTCGTTCGTTTTGAGCAGATGGCGCACCGCATGATCGCGGAAGGGGCGACGGGCGAGCAACTTGCCCAATCATACCTTTCTGAACTTCGCCAACAGTTCGGAACAGCCGTGAAGGTGCCGGATGAGTTCCGGTGGGAGTGGCTGACGATTCCACATCTCTACGCCAGTCCTTTCTATTGTTATGCCTACAGCTTCGGCAATCTCCTCGTCCTCGCGCTCTACGGGAAATACAAGGAAGAAGGATCGGCCTTCGTCCCCCGCTACCTCGATCTCCTTGCCACGGGAGGATCTCAGTCGCCGAAGCAGATACTGGAGAAGGTGGGGGTCGATATGACATCGCGCTCGTTTTGGCAATCCGGCTTCAATACCATCAGAACGATGGTGTCTCAGCTGGAGGCGACCATCGCATAGGCGCTATCCTGAGGCAATGCCTGGCTGGGACGGGCGGGCTTGACAAGGCTGGAGTTGTGGAGCATAATGAGAATGCTTCTCATAATCGTTATAAAAGATATTCATGTATCTCTGCCTCTGCAAAGGCATCACCGAATCGGACGTCCGCGAGGCCGGCCGCGCCGGTCTTGTCATGCCCTGCCAACTCAAAGCGAAATTCGGGCTCAAAGATCCGGGTTGCTGCGGTCGATGCTCGAAAAACATCCGCACGTTCGTGGAGCTTGCCGCAAGCGAACATCGGGTGCCGAGACCGAGTGCGGCTCCCACCTAGCTCTCTCACTCACACGCTCGATCTGAGCATCGGAAACAGATTCAAGGGGCAGGCGGGCGTTTCAGCATGGCAGCGACTTCCGCGACCCGGCGGCCGAGTGACCGCGCGTTATCAAGTTCCTTGTTATCGATGCCGGGGCTCTCTCCTTCCGTGGTGGCCGACGCGCCGAAGGCTCCGCCATCACTCACGACGATCATCTGATTGCCGAGCATCGCGGCGAGAATTGTGAGCATCGTCACTTCTTTTCCTGAAGACACTTGGCCTCCCGTGGCAAACGCGGCGCCAACCTTGTTCCTCATCTTGAATTCCGGAAACACCCCGAACTTGAACTGCCAGTTATCAAGGAACGTTTTGACCTCGCCCGCCATATTGGACCAATACACCGGTGACCCGATCACGACGGCATCCGATGAAAACAGGTCGTCGGCCGTCACTTCTCCGACACGCTTCAGGATGATCGATGTCCCGCCGAACTCCTTGGCGCCGGCCGCCACGGCTTCAGCCATACGTTCTGTATTGCCGGTCAAAGAATGATAGGCAACGAGCACGCGAATCGTCGACTCAGCCGCATCCGAGGCTGAGACGACGAGGATCACAACGAGGGCCCCAAGGAAGCCCGCGAATCGCATATTGAGAATTCCCGTGGGCGAGAACGAGCGGATGGGCCGATCAGTGGCGGATGGTTTCTTCGTCCATGTGCTCTTCAACCGATACCTCAGTGAGCGTTCCCCGATAGTCACACTTGTGGCAGCGGATTCGCCATTCCTCGAGCCATTTTTCCTGCACGTAGGATTGGCGGCACTTAGGACAGACGAACACGCCTTTCTTGTACAACACACGGCGCTTTTCTTTCATGACGTGGTACTCCTTGGGCCTGAGGATGGCACAGCGCAACGGCGGATTTCAAGCCGGGCCGGCATTGTATTGACTGCCTGTCGCTCGGCCGATAGGATGCGGCATGCGGATTCTCGGGTGGCTTGTTGCCTCCGTGCTACTGTCAGGTTCCCTCCCCGATTTGAACTACGCCGAAGACCGCGTCATTCCGGTTCAACTCCCCGGAGGAACGATGATCTATGCCGAAATCGCAGACACGCCGAAAAAGCGTGCCGAAGGATTGATGTATCGGGACCATCTCGCCAAAGATCGCGGGATGCTCTTTACCTTCTCGCAGGCCCAACCTTGGACGTTCTGGATGAAAAACACAAGAATACCCCTCGACATCATTTGGATGAACGACAAGAAGCAGATTGTACACATCGCTCATCGCGTCCCTGTCTGTACGAGGACCGACGACAGTTGTCCTCAGTATCAACCCAACGAGCCGGCCATGTACGTGTTGGAACTAGGTGGAGGGGAAGCGGAGCGGCTCAAGCTCGAAAAGGGAGCGAAGCTTCAGTTTCGCGTGCCGTAAGGCGTCAAGCTTGCGTTTATTTCTCCTGCCACGCCCTCACCCGCCTCGCCGTAATCACCCCGTCCACCCGTTCGATCGCCTTCAGCACCTGGTCCAGGTGTTGAGTCCCCGAAACCTCCACGATGAAGTCCAGGATCGCTTTCCGATCCTCCCGGGTGGTAATTTCCGCCCGACTGATATTGGCCTTACACTCTGCGATCGCGGATGACACGTTCGCCAACACACCGGTTTTGTCTTCCGCCATGACGGACACCTTGACGGCATGCGTGCCCGGCGTCGCGGAGTCCCATTCGACCTCCACTAACCGGTCGCGATCATAGTCCAGCGCCTCAAGATTGGGACAGTCGACTGCATGGATCGTCAATCCCCGCCCGCGTGTGATGTATCCAATGATCCGGTCGCCCGGGACGGGATTGCAGCAGCGGGAGAGTTGCATGAGCAAATCTCTCGCTCCCTTCACCTTGACGCCTTTGTCGTCCGCCTTGGCGCTCACCGTCTTTTGGGCGGCCGGTCTTTCCTGGATACCCGCCTCGCCTGCCGATGCGGGGGGCCTCAATTTTCCAATGATCTGAGACGTTGACACCCGGCCGAACCCCACCGAGGCGGTCAATTCATCCAGCGTGTCGCATCCCACCTGCTGGGCGACCTGCAACAGTTCGGCGGACTTCATCATCTGCGCAGGGGGAAGTCCGTGCCGCCGGAATTCGGATTCGAGTAGGCGCCGGCCGATCTCGATGCTTCGCTTCTGCTCTTCGATTTTGATCCAATGCTTGATCTTGGTCTTGGCCCGCGACGTGCGAACGAATTTGAGCCAGTCCTTGTGCGGCGTCTGCGTCGGAGAGGTGAGGATCTCGACGGTGTCTCCGCTTTCCAATTGATGTTTGAGCGGCACGATCTTTCCGTTCACCTTCGCGCCGACACAGTGGTCTCCCACCTCCGTATGGATGGCATAGGCAAAGTCCACGGGCGTGGACCCTTTCGGGAGTTCCTTCACGATCCCTTTCGGCGTGAACACATAGACGACGTCGTGAAAAAGATCGAGCCTCACCGAGTCCATGAACTGGCGGTTGTCGGTGAGGTCCTTCTGCCATTCCACGAACTGATGCAGCCATCCGAACGCCTTGCTGTCCCTGTCGGCAAGTCGGCCCTGCTCCTTGTACTTCCAGTGGGCGGCGATGCCGTATTCGGCAACCCGATGCATCTCTTCGGTTCTGATCTGGAATTCCACGTGTTCGCCCTTGGGGCCCACAACAGTGGTGTGGAGCGATTGATAGAGATTCGATTTCGGGATGGCAATGTAATCCTTGAACCGGCCGGGAACCGGCCGCCAGAGGGAATGAATGACGCCGACGAGCGCGTAACAGTTCATCTTGGTGTCGGTCACGATGCGAAGAGCGGTCAGATCGTAGACCTCTTCAAAGGAGATCGACTGCTTGTTCATCTTCTGGTAGATGCCGTAGAGGTGCTTCGGCCTCCCGTACACCTGCCCGGAAAGGCCGTTGTCCTGCATCGCCTTCGTCACCAACCCGATCACCTCCTGGATGTACTGCTGGCGATCCTCGTCCCGTTTGGCCACGCGCACGCGCAGCGTCTCATAGACATCGGGCTTCAGATGCTTCAAACACAAGTCTTCCAATTCGTTCTTGATCCATCCGATGCCCAGCCGGTTGGCCAACGGCGCGTAAATCTCGAGTGTTTCCTGAGCGATCGCTTGACGCTTGGCCGAGCCAAGGTGCTCCAGCGTCCGCATGTTATGCAGCCGATCGGCAAGTTTGATGAGGACGACGCGAATATCGTCCGCCATCGACAGGACCATTTTTCGGAAATTCTCAGCCTGCTTTTCTTCATAGCTCTTGAAGGTGATTTTGCCGATCTTCGTCACGCCGTCCACGAGGTGGACGACGTCTTTCCCGAACTCCTTCTCGAGCTCCTCCGGAGTGGCGACCGTGTCTTCGAGCGTATCGTGAAGAAGACCCGCCACGATGGCCGTCACGTCGGTCTTCAGGGAGGTCAGAACACCGGCGACGGCGATGGGATGTTGAAGATAAGGTTCTCCGGACCGGCGCAATTGTCCTTCATGCGCCTTGGCGGAGAATTCGTAGGCCTTGCGGACGAGGCCCAGATCGGCCTCGGCGTTGTAGCTTCTGACTCGATCCAACAATTGGTCGAGATCTCTGACCGTCTCGTACGGCATCTGGGCTCACTCGGTCACACTCGGTCGCACATCGCGAATTCGAAGTTGGATTCGATCATAGCCGTTCCACCGATTCAACTCGGGAATGAACGCGAGATCGACGGGGACGCGGGAGGCAATCCCCAGGTCTCCTAATGATCGCATCCCGAATCCGATACTATCAAACGGCAGTGACCGGCCCTGCCTGACCGTCATCTTCAGGTGCTTCTCCCCGACGGTGCGGGCCTCCATCACGTCGAGGCCTTTGACGGCAAAGGTCGGTTCCGGATTACCGGCCCCGAACGGGTGTAACGTCTCGATTTCCTTGATGAGCCTGGTGGTCACCTCGGCCAATTGCACTTCCAGGTCGACATGGAGGGTCGGTCCCCGCATCCCGCCGGTCGTCCAGGAAGCGGCGGTGCTGGCAAATCGCTCTCGAAACTCATCCAATCGATTTTCCCGAATGGTGACGCCGGCCGCGCTCGGATGGCCTCCGAAGGCCTCGAGGAGATCCCGGCAAGCGGCCAACCCCTGATACAGATCGAAGTCCCCGACCGTGCGGGCCGACCCTTTGCCGACGCCTTGCTCATCGATAGCGATCACGACGGACGGCCTGTGGAAGCGCTCCACCAACCGGGCCGCCACGATTCCCACAACGCCGACGTGCCACTGGCATGAGGCCACGACGATCGCCGAGGAAAGCTCGCGCTCCTTCAACATCGCCACGGCCTCGGACGTCATCTCGGCCTCGATGGCCTGTCGCTCGCGATTCAGCTGTTCCAGCCGCTCGGCTAATCGCTGGGCCTCGGCGGGCGATTCCGT
This sequence comes from Nitrospira sp., assembly GCA_035760745.1. Classification (GTDB taxonomy): domain Bacteria; phylum Nitrospirota; class Nitrospiria; order Nitrospirales; family Nitrospiraceae; genus Nitrospira_C. Next base: position 29,338 of record DASTSI010000231.1, read on the forward strand.
CGTGAGGAGTTGTACACCGAGCATCGCATGGTCCAACCGTCCGGCTGCATTGAGCCTGGGGGCGAGCCTAAACGCGATCGTTTCAGCGGTGCACTCACCGCTGATGCCCGCCGCCTGCTTCAGCGCACGAATACCGCACCGCGCTCCGCGCGAAAGCTGCGCAAGCCCTTCCCGGACGAACCGTCTATTTTCATCCTGGAGCGGAACTACGTCGGCTACCGTCGCCAGGGCCACCAAGTCCAGGAAGGATTCGAGCGGTACGCCGTGGTCTCCATAGCGCGTTTGATACGCCTGCACTACTTTGTACGCCAACGCCGCCGAGCAGAGCCCTTTGAAGGGATACCGCGCGCCAAGGCGGTGCGGATTCATGACCGCTACAGCGGATGGCATCCGGTCGTCCGTCTGATGATGGTCCGTCACGATGACGTCCATCTGCAATTCCTTGGCACGCGCGATCTCACGATGAGCCGTCGTGCCGCAATCCGACGTCACGAGCAAGGACACGCCTTCTTGATGAAGCCGTTCGACGGCCGCCACGTTGAGGCCATATCCTTCGCGCTGGCGATGGGGAATGTACGCCCGTACCTTGGCCCCGGCCGCATCGAAGAAGGACAGGTACAAACTGGTTGCCGTCATCCCGTCCACGTCATAGTCGCCGTAAAAACAGACCGATTCGCCGTCGACGACCGCTCGGCGCAATCGATCGATGGCGAGCTCCATATCGGGGATGAGGAACGGATCATGAGGAATTTGATGAGCCATCCAGGATGCCGCTTCGCCTGGCGTCGTGACGCCGCGCGCCACCAACAGCGAGGCCGTAGCCGCGGAGATCGAGAGCGCCCGAGCCAAGACGGATCGTTGAAGCGGATCGATATCGCGGAAGACCCAGAGCTTGGACTTCATCACGACCTCGCGAAAGGACCCTGAGCCTTGAAGTCGACCGACGGATGGAAAAACCGCGCGTGTTGGCGCGCGATACTATAGCGTCATTGGAGGTTTGTCAAACCAGGACGGCAGGATGCGGATGAAGATGTGAAACGCTCACAGAGGAGGTCTGTGCAGAGGCGCTCTCGGGCGGACACAGAAGAGAACAACCGGTTACTCTCCTCCTTTTTGCACGTAGTTCTTCACAAACTCTTCGGCGTTCTTTTCGAGGACATCGTCGATTTCGTCGACCAGCTTATCGATGTCTTCTTTCAGCTTCTTGCCGGTCTCGACGACTTTCGGATTCGCTTTGACGTCGTCTTTCGCCTGGGGCTCTCGTCTCGGCTCCTGCTTGCGCTCTTGTTTTTCCATTCGAGCACCTCCCGTGAAACTGGGACTGTCTCGTGGCTCGCGCGTGGCTCATTACGGTCACCATACTCCACGCTGTTCGAGCCCGTCAAGACAAGCCGCGAATGAGACGGCGGCGCTCGTGGTTTACCTAGTTGCTTCCACCGCTCACACGATCAACGACACGATCATCAGGGCCACGATGTTGATGACCTTGATCATCGGATTGACCGCAGGCCCCGCCGTGTCCTTGTACGGATCACCCACGGTGTCCCCGGTGACCGCAGCCTTATGGGTATCCGTGCCTTTCTTGCCCTGCTCTTCGATGTACTTCTTCGCGTTGTCCCAGGCTCCGCCTCCGCTCGTCATCGATATGGCGACGAAGAGGCCGGTCACGATGCTGCCGACCAAGACGCCGCCCAACGCCTGCGGCCCGAGGATCAGACCCACGAGGATCGGGGATACGACCGGAATCAATCCTGGAATCATCATCTTTTGAATCGCCGCTTGCGTCACGATATCGACGCACGTTCCGTACTCCGGTTTTCCCGTCCCTTCCATGATGCCCTTGATCGTTCGAAACTGGCGCCTCACCTCTTCGACAACCAATCCGCCCGCCTGGCCGACAGCCTTCATGCAGAGCGCCCCGAACAAGAACGGCAGCATGCCTCCGAGAAACAGGCCGACAAGCACCTTTGGATCGGAGAGGTCGAAAGCAGTCGCTCCCGCGCTGTGCGCTCCCACCTCGCGTGCATATTCCGCGAAGAGCACAACGGCGGCGAGGCCCGCCGAGCCGATCGCATACCCTTTGGTCACCGCCTTGGTGGTGTTACCGACAGCGTCGAGGGGATCGGTAATGTTCCGGACTTCTTTTCCCAGATGCGACATTTCCGCAATCCCGCCGGCGTTGTCCGTGATCGGTCCAAAGGCGTCGATCGCCACCACAATGCCGGCCATGGAGAGCATTGACACGGCCGCAACCGCTACCCCGTAAAGGCCTCCGGAATCCGCCCCGCCGCAAACCCAGAAGCTTGTGAGGATCGCAGCCGCAATCACCACAACCGGCGCGGCCGTCGCCTGCATCCCGACCGCCAGCCCCGCGATGATATTCGTGGCATGACCGGTCTCACTCGCCTTGGCGATGTCCTGCACGGGCGCGTAGCTCTTCGAGGTGTAGTAGTCGGTGATGAAGACGAGCGCCAGCGTGACCACCAGCCCGACCAGCGCCGCAACATAATAGCTCGCCCCGCTCACGCCTCCCACGCCATCCATGATCATGTTGGTGATGGGGAAGAATGCGACGGCTGCGATCCCGCCGGCCACGAACAACCCCTTGTAGAGTGCCGGCATGATCTCGCCACCGGGGCTCACTTTCACGAACAGGATGCCGATGATCGTGGCGAAGATCGTCACGGCTCCCAGCGCCAATGGGTACAAAATCGGCGCTGAGGACCCTTTAAAGAGGGTATACGCAAGCACCATCGCAGCCACTGTCGTCACGGCGTAGGTTTCGAACAGATCCGCCGCCATGCCCGCGCAGTCGCCGACATTGTCGCCGACATTGTCGGCAATCACAGCCGGATTGCGGGGATCGTCCTCGGGAATGCCCGCTTCGACCTTGCCGACGAGATCCGCTCCGACATCGGCCGCCTTGGTGTAGATGCCGCCGCCCACGCGCGCGAAGACCGAGATGAGGCTCCCGCCGAATCCTAGGCTGAGCAAGGCATGGATCGCCTTCTCTTGGCCCGCGAGGGATTGCGCGATCGTGTAGAAGGCCGTGATCGCCAAGAGGCCCAAGCCGATGAGCAACAACCCCGTCACAGCGCCGCCCCGGAATGCCACGGTCAGGGCCGCATTCATGCCGTCGTGCGCCGCCTGGGCGGTGCGGACGTTCGCACGCACCGCGATGATCATGCCGACATAGCCTGCGACAGCCGATGCGCCGGCCCCGACGAGGAACCCGACGGCCGTGAGGAGGCCGAACTTGTCCGAGACCGCCCCCGCGCCGGCCAGCACGACGAAGAGGACCGCCGCGACGACCCCGACGGTCTTGTACTGCCGATTCATGTAGGCCCTGGCGCCTTCTTGGATGGCCTTCGAGATCTCCTGCATCTTGGCATTGCCGGCGTTGAGCTTGAACACCCACATCGCCAGGTAGACTCCATACGCGATGCCGGCCGCGGCCGCAATCAACGCAAACGTGATAATCGCTGAGTCACTCACGGAATACCCTCCTCAAGAGTTAGAGCGAACAACCGGGGTACGCGCCGAGGCTTTCGGCTGCGGTCAATGCGGGCGCTTTCGTTTGGACAGCATGTCACACCGACGCTCAGCGTCCTGTAGGCTGCAGAGTTATGTCACACGGTTCCCGAGCCTTCAACCCATCCTAAGTACATGAGCCGAGAGGGGAACCCGGGGTGGAGCAGATCCAACCATGCAGCAAACTGCGAGAAAAGCCGCGTCATTCTATAGGGAGGCCGGGGAAGGATCAAGAGGAAAGGGCAGGAGGAAGCCACTCTAGCGCTTCTTTTGAACGTCGAAGGCAAACCGGACTTGCACGGCCCAATATTCCTGGACCAGGGTATGGCGGTCCAGTGGACGATCCTGCTCCCGGTACAGGCTGAATTCCAAATCCCGCCAGCGCATCGCGATGCCCAGTATCCAATCCAGTTCGGTGGGACTGACCACGTTCGACGCATCCCGGTCGGTGAACATGTTGACGTCCGCAAAGAGGAGGACCTGGTCTCTGTAGAGATTCAGATCAAAATGACCGACGTATCGGAAGAGCGCGCGCCCGGTGTTGTCGGGTCGTGCAAAGTAGGTCTGATTGTAATAGAGCCAACCAGCCCCGATGTAGGCGGTGAGATTGTTTCTCGGGAACATCCCTCGCCACCAGGCCCAGTCTTCGTTGGTCCGAATGCGGTAATTCACTAATCCGTCGGCATAGGCCTGAATGAGTCCGCTTTTGTCGAGCGGGGCGTCCCGCTCGTACTGCAGGCGCCAACTCCAGTGATCGACGACCCCCGTTAGGCCGTACGTCTGATCCCATTCGCTCAACTTGATCCAGCCATTATCGCGATCGGAGAAGAAATTTTGGTCCGAGTAGAACGTGAGATATTTTTTGTACAAGTCGGTCTCAGCATGGAGCATATACCGCATACCGACGCGGCCGGTATTGTCCGGTCGTGCGGTGAAGCTAGGATTGGAGATGAATGCACCGGCCAGCACATAGCCGCCGATCAGCGACTCATCCTCGGCGTCCACGCTCGCCTGCCCGCTCTTTGAATCGAACTCCGGAAGCGGGCGGCCATACTTCTCCAGACCATAGGCGGTACGCGGCGCGGCCCAGAGACCGGAGAGCACCACGCAGGCCGGCAGCAAGCCCAACAGGAACCGATGAACCACGCGGTCCACGACACCCGAAGGACACGAAGTGATATCACCGGCCCTTATGGCTTGTCGCAGGATTCGAAGATCTCCTCGCAATGATTCTCATCCCGGTAGGAGCTGGGGTCGCTCTCGTAGTGCACGTCGCTCACCCGGTCGTCTCGGAAAACAATCGTCGCCCGGCACCCGTGATGAACTTTGGCAAAGCTGCTTTTCGAGCCAGGGAACGACTCTTCCAATTGTGACGCTTCCTTGTAATACACGAACACGAGCTGGCCCTCGCTGGCTGCCTCGCTGATCGGAGGGCCGGCGCACGTCAACAAGTCCTGCCGGGTCTTGCCGATCAAGGCCTTTTTCGCAGGATACTCGCCCGTCGAGTTCATCGGGCCGGCCGCACACCCGCCTGCCGCGAGGAGTATCGCGCAGATGCGCCCGCAGAGGTGAAGCGAACCGCCGCTTAGTCTCATAGCAAGGCGGGAGAATACTCTAGAAGGCTCTGAAAAGGAAGGCTGATGGATCGCTTCTGCGTTGCCCGCTTAGAAGGACTTTGTTATAGTCCACGCCGGAGACGAGAGATGGGATTGGAACCGAACTATATCGTCGTCGAAGGCCAGACCTTCACCAAGGTGAGATTGGGATTGGATAATCACGTCTATAAGAATTGCCAGATTGATGATTGTGATCTGTATTACAGCGGAGGGCAGTACGAGCTCATCGATACGCACATCACCAATTCCCGCCTCATCCTGAACCACCCAGCCAAAGGCATCTATAGCGCCCTGCAGATTTTCAAGATGAAGTCACCGGGTTCCCGCATCATATTCGAATAGGGAACTTCGGTCTCTGTGCTCCGCCGTGCCGCGTTGGCATTACGCCTGGCCCGCCGCACGGCGCTCACCAAAGAAGGACGCCACCTCCTTCGCCGCGAGCAGCCCGCTTTCGACCGCTCCATTCATATAGCCCTGCCATGTCACGCTCGTGTGTTCCCCGCAGAAAAACAGGCGTCCGTGCGGACGCGCCAGCCATTGGCGCCACGCTGGATCGAAAGCCGGGTCGAAATAGGCATACCCGCCGAGAGCCCAGGCATCGTCCTCCCACGTCACCAGTCGGCTGTGCAACAACAGAGCGCTCGCCGATCCCAGCCACTCCAGCCGACGGACCAAGCCTTCAACTCCTTCTTGCGCCACGAGCTTCCGACTGTCTTCGCTCGCCTGGCCCCCGGCCATCAGGGTCAGAATACCGGGACGGCGGCCCTGTTCCTCGTTCGCATCCCACAAGGCTCCCGTAGGCGCATCAGTGCCATAGGCGGACGCCCGCCCCGCCCCTTTCCAAAACCGGCGATTGAATTGCAAAAGGCTTTTGGTCACGCGCCCGTATTTCAAACAGGCGACCGCGGCCGCCTGTTCATCCGGCAGCGAGGGACGGATTCGGATGGATCGTAACGTGCTCGCCGGTATGGCGAAGACCACCGCATGGGCCTTCATGACCGACTCATCTCCATTTGGACGGCAAACAGTCAGGCGAACCGAGTCCCGGTCATGACGGACCGCGACGGCAGCCGTATCGAGATGAATGACGTCTCGGAGCTTCTCGGCCATCGCGAACGGCAGTCGATCGTTCCCGCCCTCGATGCGGTACATTGCTTGCTGTCCTGGCGCATCAGAGGCGAGTTGATCGATGAGGACCAACAAGGACAGATCTTCCGGATCGGCGAGGAAGAATCCCCGGAGTCCGCGAACAAATGCTCGTACATCGTCGCCGGCATGAATGCGGTCCAACCACTGAGCAACCGACTGGCCCGCCAATTTCCGGGCGAAGGGGCTGTCCCACCCTTGCTGCTGAAGCCGATAGGCGCGCACAAGAGGGCCGGCAAGACGGGTAAGACGATTCCAAGCGGTTGACGCGGACAAGGTCCTGCTTCGGAGACCTGCCACTCGGTGGTCACGAATAAAGGCAAAGCCGCCTTTGAGGACTTGCCGCAGCTTCAGTCCATGTTGACTGACGAGCCGAATGATCTCTTCATGCCCCTCGTCGATGAAATCGCCTCCTGCTTCCGCATGCTGCTCCGCGGCGAAGGAATCGCGGAGTGTGAACACTCGTCCGCCGACACGCGATCGCGCCTCGATGATCTTCACCTGCGCTCCCTGATGACACAGTTGCGACGCGGCGGTCAGGCCGGCTAAACCGGCTCCCACCACAACGATCGATGTCCCAGTCAATGGCATGCCACAAGCTTACTCTGCTTTGCGGCGCGACGCGACAGCCGCTTTCCCCTAGGCAAATCATCGACTGTCGCCCGGTAAGGGGAACGGCTACGGCCTCGAGGAAGGAATTTCGGCCGATTACCCCTGCTTGTTCAGGGAAACGTTTTCCGAGTACTTGACGATTTCGATCGGCTGGAAGAGAGGATCCTGGGATCCCTTGGACGATTCCGCTTCGATGCGCTGAAGGAACGTGTCGGGACCGCTGACCGGGGCATAGCTCAACGTCACTTCAACGTCGAAGGTCTTGGTATCTTTCGGTGTGGGGAACGTGAAGGTTTCGACGCGCAGTTCCTCCGGCTTTAAGACGGTGTCGTCGAGCACCTTCACCGCATCGAAATCGAAGATCGTCTTCTGCCCCTTGGCGTCCTGATAGACGCGGCCATAGACCCGTTTGTCTGCGTAGACGGTCTTGAGGTTCTTGCCCTTGATCGTCAATTCGAGCACCACGCTCGCCCAGGCGGGATGCGTGGTCGGAAGGTTGTGCGGAACCAGGCTCTGAACCTTTACGGCCACGGTCGTTTTCTCTCCCTCCACCTTCGTCTCGACGCCGAGCTTGGCCGCTTCCTGCCTCAACTTTCCGATGCGGCCCGGAAAGGTATGATTCGCCACCGTCCGTTTCTTCTCGCCGTTGGCGGATTCGCCCGTTTGTTCCGGCATGTGGCATGTCTGACATTCTTTGCCGGACTTCACCGCCTTGCTTTGATCCCAATTCCCCAGGAGGTCGTTGCTCTTGCCAAGATTACCCGCCGTGGGCACCGATTGGTGGCAATTCAGGCAGAGGTCGGACTTGCGGAACAGCCCCAGTTCCATCGATTGATGGGCAAGATTTTGGGCAAAGTCCTTATAGGGTCCGTACAGAATTTTGCTGCCCGGCGATTCGTACTTCGGCTCCGGCGGCTGTTTGGTTCGATCGACTTGCTTGATCAAGTGACACTGGGTGCAGGCGACGCCGTCGATCTGCGGATCGCCGGACTTCGCCTGGTCGATGAAGAGCTGGGCGTGATCCTGGAACTCTCGGATATGGGGGGCATGGCATCGGAAGCAGAGGGCCTTGTCTTTTCCGGCCGGTGAAGCAAGGAAGGCGTCGAGCGCCGCACGGAACGCCGGCGAATGGATCGATCTCGAAAGCGGGGACGTCTCCCATTCCTCGAACACTCGCTCATGGCACCGCTTGCATTTATTCGAATTCGGAAACGCCTTTTCTATCGCGAGCGGGGACTTGCCGTCCTGGGCGAACGGCGAGGCGATTAGCAGGCCCGACAGCGCGAATCCCATCACAGCCAAGAAGGCGAGCAGCCCGCTCCATCGCGTGAAGACCCGTTTCTCCGTTCCGTCACCCTTGTTGTTCGACATGCGGGCCTTCTTCTTCGGTCACCATTTCCATCCAAGCAGGATCGGAAAGCTTTTTACCCGTGAAGCTAAAGATTTTTCGCTCTGTACGTCAACATGCGCGGCTGCGTATATTCCTCCAGGATCTTCTTGGCGCTCTCCCGTTCTTTGTCGTCGGCCAAGGTCACCAGGTATTTCTCCTTCAACACCGGCTCCGGGGTGGGGATCAGGGTATAGCTTAAGACCGCCTCAATCAACGAAGGGGCGGCCCCGGGCGGCATCGCAAGCGAGAAGGGCACCTTTCTGGTATTTCCGCCCTTGATGAAGGGGTCGGGAATCGCTCCCCTCAGAATCTTGTCGTACGGCAATCCGAAATGCTCCGTCTCCTGCGCAACAATCTTTCCCTGGGCGTCTTTCACGCTGATCGTGAGGAAGAATTGCTTGAGCACCGGATCGCCGTCCGGGAAGCTGTGCGGCAAGCTGCCGATCTTTACGAGTACCGTCCCGTCGACTTTGGACGGCGATTTCTGCGTCTCGAGGTCGATCCGCGGCATCCATTCTGCTTGAAGATTGCGGTTCTTCAGCAGAGTTCCTGGAATGACGACCCCGCGGAACCAGTGACGGCCGATGGATCGCGTCATCGCCCCACGCTTGGATGTCGAGCTCCCGGTCGACGGCTCCATGTGGCAATCCTGGCAGATCGTGCCCTGGAGAATTTCGCCAGGAAGATCCTTCTGCGTGACGTCCTTGACCTTGTCGAAATGGCACGAGGCGCAATAGTTCGCCCCCCGGTAGAGGTCCGATTGTGTTGCGGGATGCACAAGATTTTCTTCGGGATCCGCATAGGGCCCGTACATGGTCTTGCCGGGATCGACCTTAAACGTCGGCGGGGGGGCCATCGTCGTCTCCACCGACTTGATCAAATGGCAGGAGGCGCAGCCGATTCCTTCCACCTGCGGTTTCCCGGCCAGCACCTCGGACACGATTTTCTCGGCATGCTGCGGAAAGACCGTGGTCGACGGCACATGACACGAAAGACAACGCCTGCGCTCCTCTGGTGTCGGATTGGTCTGCATCCAGACGCCGAGCACCGTCCGAAAGACCGGCGACTCGAGGGACGTCCCATGGAGGAGCGCCGCGTCGACCCGGCCGAAGGTCTTGAGATCGGGCGTTTGCTCCCGCATGCCCTTCCATTCTTCATAATGGCGATCATGACACTGCTTGCAGTCCTCCGATCGGATGAACACTTTCTCGATCTCGGCGATCCAGCCATCGGTCGTCTCTCCGTCAGACTTCTGAGCGACGGCGGTTCGCTCCTCGTAGAGCGCCGTCGCCAGGACCGTGAGGACGAGGAGGAGCGCGACGGCATATCGCCCGAATCGAATCCCGATCCTGTCACTTCCTGCAAGCGCCATCAGACTTCGCTCATTGACCGGTTGTGTTCAGTCTCTCTTGCAACCGACAAAATGAAAGTTGACGCCCCATCCCACCGGGTCGCCCGGATCCGCCGGCTCGTACGTGCCGACGGTAAAGTTGCACTCTCTCATCGCCTTCTTGATCGCCCGCCCGAATTCGACCATATTTTTGATTTCGGTCTTGTCGATCTCTTTAATGACCGATCGCACCTTAATACCCGCATAGTCGGCCCGAGAGTTACCGATTACCTCGAACACCGCAACGCCCTGCGGTCGCTGGAGCTTGAGCTCCTTTTGGATCTCCTCATCGACTTCGCCGACGACCACCCCAAACTGTTCTCCCAGCTGAGCCGCCTCCTCGACCGTCATATCTTCAGCGACGGCCGCCGGAGTCCATGAGGTCCCCCACGCTCCAAAGACAAGCCCCGCGCACAAAAAAAAGGCCCTCCGAACATGAAGGGCCTTTGTGCTGTCGCTCATACCGTTGCGGTTCCCCCCTCGGCGACGGGTTCATCCTTCGTAACCGCCTCCCGCCCGCCGTCCGTCGCGGCCTGCAGGCCTTACAGCTTGGTCACGGGGTCGATGGACAGCTGAAACCATGGTGCCACGGCCTTCTGTCCATTGCGTTCCTTGTTTTCTCCGTTCCAAACGGCGAATGAGACGGTCTGCACACGCCCGGGAATCAGCTTGGCTTCGTTCTCTTGCTCTTCCCCCACCAGCGGCCGACGCATGACGACATGCCAGACTCCGTCCTTCCAGGTGGCCTTCCCCTGGACGCGCCCCTGCTTTTCCTTGGTGGTCAACGTGCTGAAGCCTCCGCCGATCAAATCTTCGACGGACGACACGCGGCGCGGAATGACCTCGAACGTCCTCACCCCTTCGCGCTGCTTCTCGCCGGTGCGTGCGGCACGTCGGTCGATGTCACTTTGCCAGTCGGCCTTCCAATGCCAGATGTTGATGTAATGGTCCAACTGCCCCATACAAAAGAACGCCGGCGCATCCCCAAGCGGCAGACCGATCGCGACGCCGTCCCGGAACGTGCCGGGCGTGAGGCGGTCGTTCTTGGTGTTATCTTGCCACTCAAGGAGAAACGCCAACTCGCTGCCGTTATGGACGGCACGAACGGTGAGCGCCCGGGCGGTCGGCTCCGGCCATACAGGCCTTGTAATGACCTGTCCGCTGAGGGGCAGCGTCATCGGAGAGACTTTCGACCACGCGGGATCCTCTGGAGCGGACGGAAGGTTGCCCTCAAGGTAATGGGCCCGAATGATCATCCCCTCGGAGCTGACCAGCGGGATGCCCAACCCTCCCAGGACGCCGGCAATAACGAGAATCGAGAGAAAGAGAAGCCAAAGAGGGCGGGCGCCGGTGTTCGTCGTCACATGTACCATGTCAGGCCCTTGGGTGCGACGGAACGGTAATCGAATCAGGTCACCATACCATACGGTAGGACCGAGACCAATCGACGATCGCGGCGCATCAGAGGCGCACGCGGCGAATCTTGTTCTCTCCACGCTCGCAGATGTACAGGTGGCCGTGCGAATCGAGGGCGAGACCGACGGGTGAATTGACGACCGCATCGACCCCCAAGAGGCCGTCGCCGTGCTTCAGCGCCCCGGCCGCTTCTTTCGCGACGAATCGAGCGGCGCCGCAGCCACCCATATTCTTGTCCTCGTACCCACTGTCCCCGTTTCCCGCGACCGTGGTGATGATCCCCGTCTTCACGTCGATTTTCCGGACACGGTGATTCATCGTATCGGACACGTAAAGATTGTCGTGACGGTCGAAGACTACGGCCTCCGGTGCATGTAGCATGGCACGAACCGCCGGCTTCCCGTCCCCATCGTATCCATAGCGACAGACGCCGGCAACGGTGGAGATGATGCCCGTCCGGCTGTCGATCTTCCGCACACGATTGCTCCCCTTGTCCACCACCACCACATCGCCCCGGCTGTCCACTGCAATACCGACGATATCGTAGAGACGCGCCTCGAGGGCCGGCTTGCCGTCATCCAGATACATGGAGAGGTCCAGACCATCCGAGCAGACCGGCATCAGCCAGCCATGATCATCGCTGAAGTCGATGCCGATCGCGTCACCGGAAAGGACCACGAGATTCCGCGCGACGAGCGGCTGCTCACGCGCATCGTCCTCCGCCGTCCAGGAACCGGCGATGGTGCTCACCAGCCCGGTTCGCGGATCGTACCGGCGTATCTTATGGGCTTGCGTATCCGCGATGTACATCACGTCGTTCTGGTCGAAGGCAATCGCGGCCGGCCAGGTGAGATTCACCTCGAGCGCGGGTCCGTCACCATTGAAGCCGTGCTGTCCTGTACCGACTACCGTGGTGATGATGCCCGTTTCGTGATCCACTTTTCTGATGCGGTTGCTTCCCGAATCGCAAATGTAAAGGTCGTTGTGGGAGTCGAACGCCACATCGAGCGGTAGATAGAGCCCGGCCTCGCTGCAGGGGCCGTCATCGCCGCTGTAGCAGGTTTCACCGATCCCCGCGAAATTCTGCAGCGTGCCTGTCTGGAGGTCGATGCGCCGGACACGGTCCGAGCCGGACTCCGCGAAATAGAGCCAGCACTCTTCTCGGTCCACCGCCGCATGGTGAGGCAGTGGGATCCCGGCTTTGACGGCGCGTTTGCCGTCGCCCGTGCTCCGGGCCTTCCCGTTGCCGGCAAACGTCTCGATATAGCCGGTGGCGAGCTGAATCTCGGTTTCCATGCTCGATACGCGACGTTCGTGCGTCAAGCCTGTGAGACCGGCTGGGGGGCCGGCTGTTCCACCGGCGCTTGAGCGGGCGCCCCGGGGATCGCCTGCTGCGGGGCCGCGGCCTGCTGCTGAGCCGCCTGGGCCTCCGCTTCGATGGCATCCGCTTCGTGCACGGATTTCTTGAAGCCCTTGATCGCCTTACCCAGTCCCTCCCCGAGTTGCGGCAACTTGCCCGCACCGAAAATGATCAACACGATGAAGAGGATCAGGATCAGCTCTGTAAAACCTAGACTCCCAAACATGTCGACCTCCGTGTGGGTAAATCAGGATGCGCTTTCTTTCGTCCGTTTGGCAAACCGCTCCTTCAGGCGTTGGCGGGCCTGCTCGGCCTGCTCGAACATCTTGCACTTGTCGTAGACGCTGATGAGGTTGTAGTACGCGAGGGGTTCGTCGGGATTGTGCTCGACCGCGTCCTCCATGACCTTGATCGCCAAGTCGGTTTTTTTGTGATTGAGCGCCAGTTCCATGAGTTTGAAACTCGCCTCCAACTGCTTGGGATCCAGTTCAAGTGTACGAAGATAGCACTGGACGGCCACGTCGATGGTGTTGTAGTCGGACACCTGGGGATTGTCGAGTTCGACATAGACGCCGGCGAGATTGTACCAGGCAATTGGGTCGTCCGGCGTGATTTCGACGAGCCGTTCATAAAACTGCTTCGCCTCCATGTACTTCTTCTTGTCCGCATAGAGTCGCCCCAGGTTGAAGAGCGCCAGCACGTCGTACTGAAAGATCTCGAGCGCACGCTTAAACTCCGCCTCGGCCTCGTCGGGCATGTTTTTCGTGGCATAAATCGTCCCGAGGTTCGAGTAGTACATCGCGAGCGACCGGTTCATCTCCGCGCGGAGTCCTTCGGCCATTTCGATCGACTTCTTCACTTCGTTCAGCGCATCGTCGAGCCGTCCCTTGCTGAAGTACAACTCTCCCAACCGGCACCGTGCTTGGAAATCATCCGGCTCGGACGCCAGCAACTTTTCAAGTTCGGCGATTTCCTCGTCCGGGGCGAGGGGCTGATCCCCGGCCTCCACCACCGCGCGGCTTTGTTCTGTCGAAGGACTCGTCGGTTCAGTCATAGTGCGGTTCCACCATCTCCAATCGTGTTCGGTTCGCGCCAGAGTTCCTTAAATATGATCGCCCGCCAGCCGTTCAGAATGTCCGAGCACGGCAGTCTCCATGGCAGGAGACGTCTCTGCGGCCTCGTGACGAGATCGGTCCAACGTCAGCAGCATGACTCCCAAGACGACCATCAGCGTGAGGTTGGAATAAAGCAACGCATAACCGGCAATGAACATCAGCCCTAGACCGTACCCGGCAACGCGGCCCATCGTGAGCAGTTTAATCACGGTATACGACCAGCAGAACAGGCCCGCCATGTACAGGGCAAACGGCAGATAGAACGTGTAGCCCATTCCGAACTGAAAGATCCAGCCGATCCCGTCCGCCCCCTTGCGAATGTTGTTGGCCAAGGCCGGATCGTACCGGGTGAGCAGAAAATCGAGAAAAAGCATGACGGTGAAGACCACGGCCGCGCTCCCCCAGAACCAGATGGCGCGCCGGCGCTGCCGTTGGTTCCTCGAGAGCACGGACAACCCGTCACCGTAGGCCCAGTAGACCAGAATGCTGGCAAGCACCATCAAGGCCTCGCCGCCCCGATGAAACTCATACACGAACGGCGGGGCCGCGACCGTGCCGAGAAAGCTGTAGAAGGTGGAGACAATCTGGTAGTACAGCCAACCCGAAATCCCGAGCAAGTACACCACGCCGAGGATGCGGTGGGATCGATCGTGATGAGTCGAGAGATATTCCGCCATCAGGAGGACGATCGCCGCTAGCGCGACAAAGTTGTAGATCGCCGATCCGAGCATCGTGGGGGAGACAAACAAAAAGCCGATCGTCAGCAGCAACAACAGGCCGACGGTCGGCACCGTGACCCGGTTCAAGCCGACCCAACCCCGGCCCGCGAGCCGATGGGCCATTCCCACGGTGAGCCCCAGAAAAAGCAGGATGGCCACCGCATTCAGCAGCCATTGGCCGATTTCAGTGAGTGCCGTGAACGTGGGGATGATCCACTGGTGATCCGCGGCGAGCTTGCTGAGGTGCATCCCGAGCCGCGACACCAGTCGGTAGAGCACCAACTCCAGGAACGCGACCAACAACACCAGCTTGATGGTGTATTGAAACAGCAGCGGCTGGTCGCTCAGCTTCCCCGTGAGACGTTCCATGGTGATCGCCGATGCCACGCTCAGCGCTCCAAGCCAGACCGTGAATTATACAGACCGGCGAAAAAGCCGGTCAACGCTGCACCCGCTCATGAACGGATGGCCGTTGCGCTCCGCTCCGCTTTGGCTCGCCCAATGTACAGCAGCCCGTCCGCCATGGAATAGTTAAACGGCAACTCGCACACCACTTCGCTGATTTTCTCGTACACGTGCTGGTACAGGCGCTCGGCTTCGTCGGGCGTCATGCCTTCCTGCACTTCGTAGAAAAATCCCAGGCTCAGGTCCTCGGCCGACGGCCTCATGATCCGCCGGATTCCATAGCCGCCAGGATCGCTCATGATCGGCGCTTCCTTTTCGAGGTCAAACAGGCAGGGTTGGCAGGAGAATCCGTAGGACTCGTGCAGCCGTTTGTTCTCCACGATGAAATTCATCGTCTCGAGCGCTTCCTCTTCCTTCTCCGTTGGGAACCCGACGATGATGTAGCAGTGCACGGCAATCCCGAGATCCACGCAGTCGCTGGTGATGCGCCGGACCCATTCCTGCTGGATTCCCTTCCTCATGAAATCCATGACACGCTGATTGAACGTTTCGAGTCCGAAGACGATCTTCAAGCAGCCCGCATCGCGCATCATGGTCAACAGCTCGCGCGTCAGGTGCTTCTCAAACCGCATCTCACAGGTCCAATTGATGTCCATCCGCCGGTCAATCATCTGCTGACACAGCCGCTTCGTCGGGGACAAGGCGAAGCATTCGTCGGTAAAGAAGAAGTTTCTCGCGCCGTAACGTTGTTTGAGCCAATCAAGTTCCTCAATGGTCCGGGCAGGGTCTTTCTGTCGGAAGTTTTGATGGTCCAGCGTCAGGGCACAGAAGGCGCAGTCCTTGTAATAACACCCTCGTGAGAATTGAACGGGAAGGACCGGTTCAGGCGAGAGGTATCGTTCGAGCGGAAACCCGTCATAGTTCGGAGCCGGCAATTGATTCACGTTCTCCGAATAGAAAGGCTGATTGACGATGATCTTCCCATTTTGGCGGTAGATGAGGTTCGGAACCTTGCTGAAATCCTTCTTGCCCGCCATCTGATTTACCAGCTCAAGCAACGCCGTCTCGCCTTCGAAGACCACGATATCGTCCGTGATCTCGAACAGCGACGGGCAGCGGCGGAGGTTGTCGACCAGGCGGGTAAAAATACTGCCGCCGACGGTGACGTGAATGTCGGGAGCCGCTTCCTTGATGAGCCGGCACAAGGTCAGCCCGGGGATGATTTGCGATGTGGCGGTGATCGAGACGCCGATGAGATCGGGCCGGTCACCGAGAATCGAGGGGAGGAAGCGTTCGCGGAACAGCCCGATATAGGGATTTTGTCCCTCGTCTCGAATGACCTTCATCAGGTCCTTGGAGGAATAGATGGAATAGGTGCTGAACTGGTTGTCGACGACGGTCAGCCGGGTTGGAAAATAGAGCGTCGAGAGGAGCTCCAGCCATTTATCGATCAGGAAGAGGCTCTGGCGATAGGCTTCCATATCATAGAAGCCCTCTCCTCGAAGCGTGTCTTTGGCGAGTTCGATCCGATCGATCAAATAGGGAAAGCGCTCCAATGACTCCACGATTCTGGCTAAGTGCTCGGCGCTCTCTGGGCCAGTCTCCCCGGTGCGATGCCGCTCGAGCGCCTGGCGCTTGTCAATGAGCTGTTGGTAGAGACCTGCTCCATAGGACTGCGTCAGCACGTCGTCGAGCAACTCGATCCCAAGGTCCCGCTGGCACACATCCGAGACTCCGGCCTGTGCGAGAAAGCCGGTTAACGAAGGTAGACTGAGATAGGGCTGGGACGGATGCCAGGTCGGAGGAAACAGCAGTGAAACCTTCATGAATTTCTCTGCCGACTGATTTGAAAAATAAGAAAAATTACTCGAAATGAGTCTTTGTTTTATACACTCCGCTCTTGCATAAAAGCAACCCTCCGACCTTTGCAGCAGGGTTCGCGCACCGAGCGGCGTCGTATAATCCGAGAACAGAAGAGCCCCGGCTCCTCATCACCGTAGGTGATCTCGAACCGGGGCTCTTCGTGACTCACTCGTCCTTGCTTCTCAAGCAAGGAATCGTGGATCGGAGACGTTTAGCTCACGGCAGCTTGAGCGTAAACCAGGTGGACAACGCCTTCATGCCGTTACGCTCGATGTTGTTGCCGTCCCACACCGCAAACGCGATCGGAACGGACATCCCCGCCTTGAATTGCACATCGTTCGCATCGCCCGTTTCCAGGGTCCGCTTCACGACGACGCGCCAGGTGGGACCACTGTACCCGCCGCCCTTGACGGAACCGGCCGGTTCCCAAACACCGTTGCCGATCACATCTTGGTGGGCTTGGGTCGTGAGCGTGCTGAACCCGTTCGCATTCAGATCCTCGACCGAGCTCACACGAAGCGTCGGGTCGGACATAATATTGCCGGACCAGATGCCGGGATTGAACGGGCCAAGGCTCCGGCCGATCCGGTCAGGATAAGTCACACCACCAGCCGGTTCTTCAAAGTAGAAGTCCCAGAAGATACCCGGGTATTGGTCGTCCACGTCCCAGATCCCAGCGCTGTCTTTGCCCAGGTCCTTCTGCCATTCCGCGTTCCACCGCCAGATGTTGGTGGTGCCTCCAGACTGGCCCATGCACTGAAAGGGCGGCGCTCCCGAGGTATTGACGGGGAACATGATCGCCACTTGATCACGAAAGTCCTGCGGACCGATCGTGGTATCGTTCTTCGTCTGATCGCTCCACTCCACACGTAACCCGAGTTCCTTGCCATTCGTCATGGCTTTCACGAACACCGATTTCACGGAAATGTTCGGGTGCATGGGGGTGGTGATCAACTGACCGCTCAACGGCACGATCACACCAGGCACGCTCTCCCAAATGGGATTCGCACCATCCATGGGGATGGGACCCTTGACCGCTTTGGCCGGGATGGTCACCGGCTGGCTGACGGCCAACGGTACCTGCCCAATCGTCAGCATCACGCCTACGATCAGGGCAGAGAGAAGAATGCCGAACACCACAGATTTATTGTGTGTCTGCACTACTCTCATGGACTATGCCCTCCTCTCAATTAAATGATTAAAGACTGTGGCCCAAAATAACTGCATGACTGACAGCGAATGAAATCGTAAAACGACCGACATGAAAGCCCCGGATATTAGGCGGTCCCGACCGGCCCCCCCTCCTCCTTGTCTTTATCCTTCTGATCCATGAAATTCTGTGCGCCGGTCTCATTCAGTAAGAGCGTCAACTCGTTGCCTTGATCCTGGGCGCCGCACTCGTACGTCTGTCCCTCGGGCGCGTTGAACGTCGCTGGTCGGTAATCCGCTTCGGAGTACGGTTGCGGCGTCACAGCAAGGAAGGCGGTCTCGAAGTCCATCCACTCCGATGTCATATCGGCGACCAGCTTGAAGAGGCCGGAATCGGCTTTTTTGACCAGCATCCGGCAAAAGAGCGGGACCCAGCGCCCGATATGGTTCTTCACGAACTTCTTTTGCGCGTCCACGACGATTTGCGTCTTGTCCGCTCCGTCATGGCAACGGGAATAGGACTCCTTGTAGGCGAGAAAATGCATGAACTCGAATTCCACGCTCAAGTGATCGAGGCGCTCGTGGATGTCCTTCGAGAGCTCGACGCCGAAGGCCTTATAGAATCCCGCGATATCGCCCATGACGTGTGACTGTGCAAAGACGTGGTCGTTGCCGAACAATGTTTCGTATGGAGGACAGTCGAGCGTAATGACGTTGCTGAAGACCCGGCGGTGCTCCGCCTGAAGATCGGCGAGTTGCCAGTTCACGCATTCCGACGCGACCAGCTTTTCGATCTCATCGAAATACTTCCGCATCGCCTGGAGCTTTTGCTTGGCACGGTCACCACCCATACCGTCCAATGCCTGCTCCAGCGTATTGATGGCCGCGCGTCCGTCTTCGACGAATTCCCCGCACTGCACGTAATCCAGGAATTCCTCATCCTCGGGATACAGGAGGCTCCAGGAGATCAGCAGATACAGCTTGCTGCGGTTCAGCGCTCGCTCGACTGCAGGTGAATCTTTGATGGCCGCGGGGGTGGGGATGACGGCGGTGGCGGAAGAAGAGGAAGAAGACTTTTGTACCGGCTGTTTACTCGTCATAGTGAGAATCAGCTCCTCGGTTCGACCCTGTTGCCACAAGCACTACCCGGCATGTGCGGTCAAACCTCTGGCACAAGCTCGGGTATGATAGGTAAAGGGCAAAATGAAGTCAAGACTCATGTGCGGCTGTGGATAACAAATACTAAGCCCTCGATTTCCGAGAATTTTAGAGCCGCCCTCCGTATTCAGGTTCACTCCGGCCGGACTCCTGAATCGGTCTACGCCGGCGCGGTCAGCGACCGGATCGGTGTGACGCGTATGGCAATGTGATCGTTCACGGTTTGACAGACATGTTCACAGATGCCGCAGCCCACGCACTGCTCTTGCGAAACGACCATCCGTTGGGCGTCCACATCCAACGACAACGCGTTCATCGGACACCTGGAGACGCAAGCATGACAGCCTTGACCCGCTGTACAGAGACGCTGTGAAATGCTTGCCGTTCCCAAACGAATTGCCGCAAGGCCGTCGACGGGAAGCAGCGCATCCGTTGCGCAGGCGGCGATGCAGGGAACATCGTCGCACAGAAAGCATGGAGTTTCATCGGGAAAGATCACCGGCGTCCCGTTCTGCGGATGGAACACGATCGACCCGTGAGGACAGGCCTTCGCGCAATCACCGCACTTCGTGCAACGATCGAGGAAGAGGGCTTCCTCAGCTGCACCGGGCGGGCGGAGCCAGTCGGTCCGCATGGAAGGCAGCGCCTTCTCGGGCACCGCGTCGGCCTGGCGCGAGAACTCCTGCGCGGCTTTCGCAATGGAAAACACGGAATCCTTGAGAAAGTCACGCCGGCCGTATTTCGGTTCAACAGCCATACGCCACGAACGGTGCTGTTCTCATACTCCGGTCCGCGTTCCTCGCCTCACATGACACCGTCGGCACGAAGCTTATACACTTCAACACACCGATCGCAGGCGCCGAACTCCACGTCCCAGCCAGGATGATTTTCGCGGATGAAATCCAGCACGTATTTTTCGATCTTGTTGCCCAAGTCCTCCACCCATGTGTAGGTCGGAAACCGGCACAGGGGACAAGGAAAGCCCGGCATCAGCATGATCTTGTTCTCGGTTTCCGGGACTTCGCCGCCTTCCACATCGACCGCGCGGTCCATGACCCGCAACGTGTCGGTGGCCATTTCGATCAGCTCCGAATGGGTGAAGAAGCCGATCTGCCACAGACCTTCGAAGACGGACTTTAGCTGAGGCGCGGGGATCTTCCTGTACCAGGAGCGAAATTCTTTGAACCGGTCTTCCTTCCTGAGCATCGGTTCTTTCCCGGCCGATGTCAGGCGACTGTCGACGCTCAGGCACCACAAGATGCGATAGCGATGAAAGATCAGCGTTTCCTCTCCCGGGTTCTGCCCAACCTTCGTGTCTGGATCATAGGCGAAAGCCGGATCCAGCATGTCGGCGATGTGCATCAATTCATGGCGGCAATAGCGGGTCAGGGCGGGATCATAGAAGCGGCGAGGAATCAACTTGATGCCGACGCCCTTCAAGCCCTTCTCTTCGAACTGGCGAGCCAGTTCATGTTCTACGGAGCCCCATTTTCGAAGAATGTCGACGCCTTCCTGGTCCTCCTTTAACACCCCTTTAATGAGGACGATCCCGATCCGCTCCTTCAATTGCGGATATTCTTCGAACGCGTCGCGGATGATGTCAGAAAATCCCCACGTGCCGAACAAATATTGGTACAGCTTCTTGAACTCGCTCTCCCGATCATCGAGCGTGAACTTCTCGTAGATGGGATCAGCCAATTCGTGGAATTCCTTGTAGTACGTAGGATCCCCCTCGCGCTCGGTCTTTTCCACGAAGGAGTCGATCACTTCCTGAAGCAAGGCGGGCTGAAAACGCAATTCAATGGCGTTTCTTACATTCTGTGACACAGCAGGTCCCTCCAACCTGGCCTTTGATGATGCCGCCAATGCGGCCTGTCTTCGGCTTGACTTAAGAGCCGGGCGTCTCTTACGATTCTCGGAACCGCTGCAAATTATACTGACCGGAAACGGCGATTTGCAATCAAGCGGCTCGCCGTCGGTCTCTACTCGGAACGCTTGTAAGGTCATTGCCCATGTCACAACAGACTTCTTTTCCCGTCGCTCCGCAGCCGTTCCCCGCGTCAGGCCCCCAAGCCGTGCCGGTCGATTTTCTCGAGTACTGGAAAGCCGGCGCACGCGAGATGAAGACATTTCGTGGTCATTCGCATGGCGTCTGGTCCGTCGCATTCGCGCCAGACGGATTGACGCTCGCCAGCGCTGGAGTCGATCGACTCGTCCGCATTTGGGACATTGAGACTGGACGGCTCCTCCGCTCGCTCCGGGGACACACCAACGATATCCGGGCCGTGACGTTTACTCCGGACGGATTGACGCTGGCGACGGGGAGTGAGGACCGGACAATTCGCCTCTGGAATCCCAAGACCGGCGAACCGACCAAGTTGCTCTTCACTCGATACGATCACAATGTCTGCAGTCTCTCCCTTTCTCCTGATGGCTTGATGCTTGCGCGGGGCAGCCATAACAAAGACATCAAAATCTGGGAGGTGACCACGGGAACCGAACTGATGACGCTCCTCGGCAAGGACCAGTATGACCATCATTGGTCGGTCTGCGTCGCCTTTTCGCCGGATGGGATTCACCTCGCCAGCGGCTCCGACATCGGGAAAATCAAGATCTGGGAGGTCCTGCCCAGCGGCGAGGAGAAGGTGCTGATCAACGGGCACTGGAAGGAAGATGAGGACGACGGAACGGAGACCCGCGGGTACTTCGTCGAGGACGACGGAGGATTCCAGAAACCGATGGACTATTGGATCGGCGCCATGGCATTCACGCCGGACGGCAAGTACCTCATCACCGGCAGCCGCGACCAAACCATCAAAATGTTCGAAATGCCCCAGGCACTCGAATACCGGACGATCAAGGGCCACGGGGGATGGGTCCGGTCTCTCGTCGTCACCCCGGACGGCAAGGTTTTGATCAGCGCGGGCGACGACAATACGATCCGCTTCTGGGAACTGGCCAATGGCCGATGCTTCCGCACGCTGAAGGTCCACGCGGGTCCTGTGCGCTGCGTGACGCTCTCACAGGACGGGCTGCGACTCGCCAGCGCGTCATGGGATCGCACGGTGAAGCTGTGGGAAGGGGGCCCGGAACCTCGAGAGTGAGGAATTGGGCGCTACTCGCCGTCTTCTTCCCCCTCGCCTTTCGCCGACGGGATGCCGTAGCGCTTGCATTTTTCCCAGAGTGCTTTCCGGGACAAACCGAGGATCTTTGACGCGGTCGTGCGGCTGCCCTCCACCCGTTCCAGCACCGACACGATATAGTCCTTTTCGAAATCTTCGCGAGCGGCAGCCAGCGAGGTCAGCGTCGTCTCTTTGCGTTGTGTCCTCCCAGACAATCCTTCCCGGCAGAATCCACACGACTCCTGGGGCTGACCGCCGATAAAAGGACAGGATTGAAATCCGCAAAGATCGGCAGGCTGAATGGCTTCGCGTTCGCGTCCCAGGGCTACGCCTTGCTCCACCATGTTTTCCAATTCGCGGACATTGCCGGGAAACGAGTAGCGCAGCAACAACTCTTGCGCCTGCGTCGAAAAGCCTTTAAGTTTTTTGTTCAACTTCGCTGAGCACATGTGCAGCATATGCTCGGCGATGAGCATGACGTCTTCCTGCCGCTCGCGTAATGGCGGGATGATGATCTGAGCCGCGTTTAGCCGGTTGTACAAATCTTCCCGAAACCGTCCTTCCGCGACTTCCGTACGGAGATCCTTCTGCGTCGCGCACACCAGCCGGACATCCACTTCGACCGTGGCGTTCCCCCCGACCCGCTCGAATTTTCTTTCCTGCAGCACACGCAGGAGTTTCACTTGCACAACTGGCGCAATGTCGCCGATTTCGTCCAGGAACAGTGTGCCGCGATGCGCCAGTTCGAACCGGCCTCGGCGCTGTCGCACGGCGCCGGCGAACGCGCCTTTTTCATGCCCGAAGAGTTCGGCTGCCACCAAGGTCTCCGGTAGGGCGGCGCAACTGACCTTGATCAAGGGATGATTGCTGCGCGGACTGTTCTGATGGATCGCGTTCGCAACCAACTCTTTTCCTGTGCCGCGCTCGCCGACGATCAGGATGGAGGAATCACCGGCGGCGACGGTCTTGATCTTCTCCAGGACGGCGCGCATCGCACTGTTCGCCCCGAAAATGCCATTGAAGGAAAACTTGTCCTCCAGCGTTTCCTTGAGGTCCTGATTCTCTCGCCGGAGTTTGACGACCCGCCCGACCCGCTCCACGATCAGGAGCAGCTCATCCATCTGGAACGGCTTCGTGATGTAATCGAACGCGCCGAATTTCATCGCGCCGACCGCAGTTTCGACGGAGCCATGCGCGGTGATGACGACCACCTCCGTCTCGGGCGTCCGGTCCTTGGCGGCCTTGAGCACCGCCAACCCGTCGGCACCCGGCAATCGGAGATCCGTGATGACGAGATCGAACGGTCTTTGACGGACGGCCTCGATGCCTTCGGTTCCGGAAGCTGCGGCACGCACTTCGTAGCCGACGGCTTCCAGCGCGTCTACCATCGAAAGCCGCATGAGCGGCTCATCGTCCACCAAGAGTATCGAAAGCCCCTTCATGATACGCGCTCCACCGGCGTACGCTCGCGCGACAACGGCAGGCAGAGGGTAAACGTCGTGCCTTTGCCGACTTCGCTCTCCACCAGGATCTTCCCGCCGTGGCGCTCCACGATCCCGAGACTGACTGAAAGACCCAAGCCCGTGCCCTCTCCCTCACCCTTCGTGGTGAAGAACGGATCGAAGATCCGCGGCAAGACGGCTGCCGGGATGCCGGCGCCCGTATCGCGGACTTCCACCAGGCAGACGCCTTCGGACACCGACGTGCGGATCGTGAGCACGCCTCCGTCCTTCATCGCCTGTACCGCGTTCAAGATGAGATTCATCAAGACCTGCTCGATCATGTGCCGATCCACCATCAAGCTGGGGAGACCCCGTCCGAGCAGGGTCTCGAGCACGATCCGGTTCGGCGCAAACAAGTGGTTCGTGAGCAGGAGCACGCGGTCGACGACGTGATTGATGTCCGTCAGCGCGAACTCCGGCTCGTGCTGCTGCGAGAAGTCCAGCAATTGCCGAACGATCTTCTGCACCCGCCGCACACCGTCTTCCATCGACGCGCAGTATTCCGCCTGTCTCGCGGCGGACAGCGTGCCTTTTCGCAGGTTGTACAGACAATTCAGGATTCCGCCCAGCGGGTTGTTGATCTCATGCGCCACCCCGGCGGCCAGCTTGCCGACCGACGCCAGCTTTTCGGAGTTGCGGATCTGCTGCTCAAGCTTTTTCGTCTCCGTCACGTCGCG
This sequence comes from Nitrospira sp., assembly GCA_035760745.1. Classification (GTDB taxonomy): domain Bacteria; phylum Nitrospirota; class Nitrospiria; order Nitrospirales; family Nitrospiraceae; genus Nitrospira_C. The sequence continues at coordinate 53,509 of DASTSI010000231.1, forward strand.
GGCAATGCCGAGCACGCCGAGGATATTTCCGTCCACGCCGTGCAGCGGCGAGACACTGACGGTCGCCGTGCGCGTTTCTCCCATCCGGGTGACGACCTCCACCTCGTAGACCTGCTTCGCACCGATGTCGAGCGTATTCTTTAAGCGCCGACCACGGTGTCGCCGGCTGAGCAGAGACAGATATGGGCGCCCCAGCAGATCGTCCTTCCGGTATCCCCAGGCACCGACCTTGCTGTTTACATAGGTGAACCGTTGATCGGTATCCAGCGTGTAGATGACGTCGTTGGCGTTCTCGAGGAGATTCTCCAGGTATTGCTTTGTTTCTTCGATTTCCCTGGTTCGTTCCTTGACCTTGGCCTCCAGCTCCTCGCGGTAGGTCTGCAGTTGCCGCTCCAGCTTCTTGCGGTCGGTGATGTCACGGAGCTGCACCATGACGAGCATCTGTTCGGAGCTCCCGACCTGGATCAGATCCATTTCCACCGGAGTCTCCAGACCCAGGGCGTTTTGGACGGTGATTTCGCGCGTCGGGACCTGCCGGTGTCCGGTATTCAGATCCGCCAGCCATCCAGCCAATGCCTGACGGTGGACGGGCAGCACGACATCGAAGATGCTGCGGCCGACGATATGGGCTTCGGCATACCCCAGCGCTTGCTCTTCTCGCTTGTTGACCGCCACGATCGTGCCTTTCGCATCGACCATGAAGACGGAGTCTGCGACCAGATCGAACAGCGCTTTATACCGTGCCTGCGAAGCCACGAGCTGCTGCGTGCGCTCAGTCACCGCCTGCTCCAATTTTGACGTATAGCGCTGCAATTCCTGCTCGAGGCGATGCCGATCGGTGACGTCCCGGACAAAGGCGCGCGAATGAATCAGTCCTCCGCGTTCGAGGTCGAACAGCGCAGTGGCATGAATTTCGACGTCAATCGGGCGTCCGTCCTTCGCCAGCAACACCGTCTCCATCCGGCTTTGTCCCTTCGACACCAGCTGTTCGAGGTATTGTAGCACTCGACCTTCCTCGCCACGGGGCACCAGGTGCCAAAGTTTCATCGAGAGCATCTCGTCCAGCTGATAGCCCAGTTTGTCGAGACCCGTCTTATTGACGTGGACAAACTGCCCGACCCGATCCAATTGATAGATCATTTCCGGCGAATGCTCGATCAAGTCCCGGTATTTTTCCTCTAGACGCCGGACCTCCTCCATGCGCCGCTCGATTTGTCCGAAGGATTGCTGCAGGTTGACAGCCATCTCGTTGAAGGCGTCGGCCAAACCTTCGATCTCGTCTCCGGTCCGCAACTTCAGCCGCTGGTCCAATCGACCGCTTCCGATTTCCCGAGCTCCGTCATGCAGCAGCTTGATGGGCCGGGCGATTCGCCGGGCCACGACGACGCCTGTTCCCCAGAGCACGGCCAGGACTCCGACTCCGTAGAGAAGGACCTTCACGACCAGCTCGCCCAACGGCGCGAAGGTCTCCCTGGGATCTTGCCGCACGACGGTGATCCATTCTTTGCCTCCGATGCTGCCGGGCGCCAGCCGGTCGCTGAAACGGACGGGGGCGAACCCAATCAAGGAGTTGTGGCTGCCGTGCGAATCATCCGCCGCGACCGCCCATCCCGACTTCAACGCCCCCAAGGTGCGCACCAGTTCGGGCTTCACCGTGTGCTCTTCGGGTGCGAGGATGGGACAGATCAGCGGAGCGCCTTCGGAATTGAAGAGCATGGCATGCCCTGTCGTGCCGATCGACACTTCCGCAATCGAATGAAACAACGTGTCCCGCCGCAGGAGAATGGTCACCGCCCCGATCACAGACTGCTGTTGATCATCGACGATCGGTGCGGCGACGACCACCACGTGAGTCCCGAACGCGGGATCGAACGTGATCTCGCCGACATAGGGCTGTCGCGTCCCTCCCTTGACGAGCGCTTGCCACCATGCGGCCTTCCCGTAGAAGTAGTCGACTTGGGGGATCGAGCTCACCACGAGCGCCCCCTGAATGTCCGTCACGAGGATGCCGACGTAGTCCGATTTTCGTATGTCATGCCAGCGGATCAGATAGTTTGTGACAATGCGGTTGATGAAGAGTGGGAACTCGCTTCGCTTGTCCCGTTGCTTCCAGCGCTGCTGCCAATCCCTAATGGTCTCTTGAATCCTCTTCGCGTCTTTGCCTTCGTACGTGCGGTTGGCTTCGCTCACCGCAGTTCGTAGGAAAGGAGTCGTGGCCAACTGCTGGGCTTCGTTGACGCCGCGAGTCACGTGCATTTCAATGCGGCGGGCCGCCTCGACGGCCACCTCCTTGAAATTGGTGCCCGTCGTTTCCCGGAGGGCTCGACGTTCCTCGATGTAGGTCAAAGCGAGAAGAAGGGTCAGAGGCAGGAGTCCGACCATCACGATTGCCGCGATGATCTTGCGCTGGAGGCTGTGTGACCGGCTCCAGAACGTCATGAGCGCATCCCGCTCAGATCGAACGCTCCGTGATGCATGACACGTTTCGCGTCCACCGTGCCGAGAGAATCCGGTGCACGGCGGCGAAGGACCGAGGGCCCATCACGCGTCACGCTCGCTTCAGCAACCGCCCCGGCGTCCCGGGCCAGAGCAGCAACAACGGACTCGCGACAAAGATGGACGAGTAAGTCCCGAATATTACGCCCCAGAGCAGCGCCAGCGAGAAGTCGTGCAGCACCTCGCCTCCTGCCAGCGTCAGCGGAATCAAGACGATGACGACCGTCAAGCTGGTGACGATCGTCCGGCTCAAAACCTGGTTGATCGCGTTGTTGATGATAGTCTCTTCACTGTCCCGCCGCCGCATGCGCAGGTTTTCGCGAATCCGGTCGAAGACGACGACCGTGTCGGTCAGCGAGTATCCGGCCAGCGTCAGCAGCGCGGTGATGACAAGGAGAGTGATTTCCTTGTCCAGCAGGTAAAAGGCGCCGAGAACGGCCAGCACGTCGTGAAACGTCGCCAGGGCGGCCGCGATGCCGAACCGGAATTCGAACCGGGCCGCGATGTAGAAGATGATCCCGGCAAAGGACACGAGAATGGCGATCAGCGCGTCTTCCTGCAATTTCTTGCCGATCGTCGGTCCGATTTCCGTGCTGGACTCGACCACGAATTGGTTGCCGGGGAATTCTTTGCGAAACAGACTCACCACGCGCTCTGCGGTCTTCTCTTCGATCGTGGTGGAGGCCTTCACCCGGATCAACAGCTTGTTGTCCTGACCGAATTCCTGGAGTTCGGCGTCTTTGACTCCGTTGGCCTCCAGCGCCCGGCGGGCGTCGTCGATCTTGATCGGCTGGTCGAACCTGAGCTGTACCGCGGTGCCGCCCGCGAAATCAATTCCCAGGTTGGCGGCTCCTCGCGCGATCTGCACGAGAGCGAAGAGGCCCAGCAGCACCATGATACCGGAAATGAGAAATGAGATGTGCCGCTTGCCCATGAAATCGAAGTTGGTCTTCCCCAAGATTTCCAGCATGAACGTTCCCTTCTGACCTTAGAGGCGAGCCGCGCACGACGACCCGGCTGCGATGTCTTTTCTCAGGCCCACTCGCGCTTTCGCATGGATCAAATACTCAGCTGCTCGACTTTGTGTCGTTGATTGATGATGTCGAAGATCACCTTCGTCCCGACCAGGGCGGTGAAAAGATTGATCCCGATCCCAAGGCAGAGCGTGACGGCAAATCCCTTGATCGGTCCCGTGCCGAACAGGAACAAGGCCACGCCGGTGATCAGCGTGGTCACGTGGGAATCGATGATGGTCAACAGCGCCTTGTCATATCCTCCGTCAATGGCCAGCCGGACCGCTTTGCCTGCTCGCAGCTCTTCACGGATACGCTCGAAGATCAGCACGTTGGAATCCACCCCCATCCCGATCGTGAGCACGATCCCCGCGATGCCGGGCAAGGTGAGCGTGGCGGTCAGTGCGGACAAGGCTCCCATCAAGCAGATCAAGTTCAGGACGAGCGCGAAATCAGCGATGAGGCCGGACAACCGGTAGTACACCACCATGAAAATGACCACCATGATACCGGCGATCACCGTGGCCTTAATGCCCTTCTCGATCGAATCCCGCCCCAGCGAGGGCCCCACCGTGAGGTCTTGAATGATCCTCAAGGGCGCCGGCAAGGCTCCGGCCCGCAGCACGATCGCAAGATCGTTGGCCTCCTGCGTCGAGAACGTGCCGGTGATCTGAGCCCGGCCGCCGGAAATTCGTTCCTGGATCACCGGAGCCGAGTAAATGGTGTTGTCCAGGACGATCGCCATCCGTTTCTTGACGTTCTCGGCCGTAATCCGTTCGAATTCCCGGCCGCCCTTTGCATCGAAGGTGATGGAGACGTAGGGGTCGTTGAACTGCCCGATTGAGACCCTCGCGTCGCTCAACACGTCACCCGTCAGCATCACGCGCTTCTTGACCAGATACGGGATACGGTATTCGCGGCCGGTGTCCTTGTCGATCGCCCGCTCGAACAGAATCTGGTCTCCTTCCGGGATCTTTCCTTCAAACTGCTTGACGATCTCCGCTTCCTTGTCCTTCGGCACGCGGCCAGGAAGATCGAGCCTGACTTGGTTCTCCTCGTCGAGCATCTTGAATTCCAAGAGCGCCGTTTCTTTGATGAGGTCCTTGGCGCGCTTCGGCTCTTTGACGCCGGGCAGTTGCACGACGATTTGCTTCAATCCCTGCCGTTGAACCACCGGTTCGGCCACTCCGAATTGATCGATGCGGTTCCTGATCGTTTCGAGCGCCTGGTTGACGGCCGAATCCTTGATCCGCTTCACCTCCGTCTCGCGCAACTCCCACACGAGCTGGTTCGGCGCGGCCCCTTCTTTCTCGGCAAACGTCGGAAATTCGTCGATGAGCTTCTGGATTTCCGGTTTCAGATCGGCGTTCTGGAACTGAATGAGGATCTGGTTCTGCCCCGAACGCTTAACGGACTCCACAGGAATCTTTTTCTCGACCAGGAGATCCTGCAGCGCTATGACCGATCGCTCCACCGCAATTTCCACGGCCCGATCCTCGTCCACTTCCATCACTAAATGGATCCCGCCCTGCAGGTCCAAGCCGAGGGTGATTCCCTTGTTCGGCAAGATCGTTTTGATCCACCCGGGCAGGCCGTCGTACAGGGCCGGATACGAGGGCACAAAGGCCACGATTGAGATCACGAGTACCGCCGCCAACATCGTCAACCGCCCGCCGACTTTTCTCATATCAGCTTCGATCCTTCCCGATCCGAGTTACGATTCTTTATCTTCTTCCTCGCGGCGGAGCCGCGCGATATGTTCCCGCTGGATCTTGATCTTCGTGTTGTCCGCGATCTGAAGGGTGACCGTGTCCTTGCCGAGGTTGGTGATCGTGCCCCAAATACCGGACGCAGTGACGACCTTGTCGCCCTTCTTCAACGCCTCCAGCATCGCCCGCTGCTGTTTTTGCTTCTTCTGCTGGGGCAAGATCAGCATGAAGTAGAAAATCACGAAGATCAGCACGAATGGCACGAGCGAGAGGATTGTTCCGGCGCCCGAGCCTGATCCATTGGAGTTCTGAGCCCATGCAACCGATTCCATCAACATAGTGTGCGTCCCTTTTCCTCCTGATTCTCGATCGCACGCCGGGCCTCCCCGCTCTCTGCCGCGGCGAGGCACTCGACCGCATCGAGTCCCAGACCCCGGTCCCGATAAAACGTCTCGCGGAAGGCCGCGAAGCTGCCGTCCAGAATCGCGGACCGCATCCGCCGCAGGAACTCGGCAAAGTACCAAAGGTTATGGATGGTGTTCAGCCGCGCAGCCAGCATCTCCTTGACCCGATACAGATGGTGCAGATAGGCCCGAGAGTATCGAAGGCAGACCGGGCACCCGCAGGTCGAATCGATCGGCTGCTCGTCGCGCGCGTACCTCGCCTGTTTGATGAGAACCCGACCGGACCTGGTAAACAACCATCCCGTCCTC
>DASTSI010000232.1:0-2037 GCA_035760745.1 Nitrospira sp.
CGTAATTCTCCCCCGATTGAAAAGGCAGCCACTGCATTTTGGCCTGAACAGGAGCCGTGCCTTCCGCGACGGACAACACCAATTCGCTGGCATATCCGGTGAAAGACACCGCCACGACGACGAGCACGAGGTTCACCCGCATGTGCGCGGGGAGCCTCAATGCGGCAAGACAGGCCGCGATCAGCCCCAGCGGAACGAGATACGCCGGGCCCCAGCCGTGGTGGCCGACCAAAAAACACCAGAACCCGTACAGAAGCAGGCTTGCAGCCTTCAAGAAACCGTCCGCGACCCGTGTGGCCATGATCGTCCTCTCGCATTGGCGAACATTCTATGGCGGCGCGCGAGGAGGTGTGATCGCACGATCTGTCGTGGCCCTGCTCCGACGTGCCGTCCGGAGATTAGGAAATCGGCTGGAGCGTGCTCGGAGGAGCGCGGGGAGAAGGACGGGCCAGTGATGAAGCATTGTATCCGGTGACCGTCAATGACACGTCAGACGCCGATGATACACAGTCATGGAACGGCCACGAGGCGCCGGCTAGGATGTCCGACTGCGGGGACCTGTTGTTGTATTTTTCATCGGACAGCGCAATGCCGAGTTCAGGCGAGTGTACGGCCCGCTGCGACAGGTGCGTAGAGTATTCATCGGCGGCGAACTGCGCCGCAAATTCGCCGGGGAGATCGGGACTCAACACCGTATGGACTCCTCCACTTCGGAGAAGCGACCACCGGTCGGTACTGTCAGGAATGTGAATGTGGAACAGCGGAGCCGTGAGGACCCATACCATCAGCCAGGCTTGAACCAGCACGCGAAGCGAGGCGGCTCTTTCGATGACTGATCGCATGAGCGTCGGACTCGAACGATCTTGTGCCTGCGTTTCAACTTCGATGCATCGAAGTGTAGCACCGTTTTCACTTTGCCAGCACGATCGTGGAAGCGATCCGCCAAAAATTTTCGAGGTGAGTGCCGCGTGCGCCTTCGCTCGATCTTATTGAGGCACTCAAGAGGCCCGTACGAATACCCAGGTGGTGACTCACGACGTGGCAACTGCGGAGAAACTATCCCGCAGTTCTACCGAATATCGGCCCAGGTTGGATTCCGAGTGGATCGACCGGTTGCCCTACATCGATGAGCGAGGAAGCAGGCGCGACGCGAGATCTATCAGTACGCCTTCCCGCAGTCCCATATCGCTGACCAGGCACTCTTTTTCGCCAAGCGTCTCCATGATGGTACGGAGCATCACGGCTCCGGCAGCAATCACGCCTTCCCGGTTTTTCTCGAGACCCGGCATGCCGATGCGTTCCGCGTTCGTCAGCGCGAGGAGTTGTCGCTCGAGATCGAGGACCCGGTCCAAGGTCAAACGATAGTTGTGTATCCGGGCAGGCTGATAGCTCGGCAGTTGCTGAGCCATGGCCGACAAGGATGTGATCGTGCCCGCGGTGCCGACAAACCTCGCTCCAGCTCGCCGCGGCAGGGCGGCCGACGCAGCCTGAGTCTCCTTCGCGATCCACTCACGCGCGAACCGGATTTCCTCTGTGGTGGGCGGATCATGCAACAATACCCGCTCGGTGAGCCGAACAACGCCGAGGTCCATGGACGACACGGAAGGAAGGTGGCCGGCTCGATCCAAGATGAGTTCGGTGCTGCCTCCCCCGATGTCCACCGCCAGGACGTCGCCGACCGTCTCTGACAATCCGGTGCGAATGCCCAGCATCGTCCGCCTGGCCTCCTCCTTTCCGGAGATCACCTCGACGTCAAAGCCCGTTTCGTGCTTCACACGATCCTGAAACCTCGCCCGGTTGGTTGCGTCACGCACGGCGCTTGTTGCAACAACCGCGGCACCGTCGACTCGATAGCTGTCAATGACCGTCCTCCAGTCCTTCAAACAGGCGAGGACCCGATCCATGGCGGCGGGGTTGAGCACCTTACGCGCATCCACTCCTTCCCCGAGTTTGAGGATCCGCCGTTCAGATCGAAGTTCGTGCAAGGTTCCGGCGGCCGTGACGTCGGCAATCAAGAGACGGCAGGTCAAGGTGCCG
>DASTSI010000233.1:0-6257 GCA_035760745.1 Nitrospira sp.
ATCGGTGTTCGAAAGGGCGAGGGCGGCGCTGAACCCGGGCGGGCGCTTTCTCATTCAGGACGCCTTTCTTCACGACCGGGAAGGCCTGTTTCCGGCTGAGGCGACCCTGTTCGCCGTGACGATGTTGCTGTGCACCGACAGCGGCAATACCTATTCTTTCGCTGAGACTGCTTCCTGGCTCGAGGACTGCGGTTTTGAGAGGATCAAGCTCCGGAAGTTGAAGAAGGGGACCGAGGACTGGGAGGGCGGGATCCTCGAGGCGGCGGTCCCTGCATCCATTCCACGAAGGCGTGCCCGCCCAGAACGATCAGTGAGAAATTCAGGACGCCGCTAAGCCCGCTCAAGAACAGCAAATCTTCGGTTCCTCCCTTCCCCGCCACGATCCCCGCAATCGTGGAGAGATCGAGTGCCAGGCCCACCGTTCCATACATTACGCTAGCCATCGCGGACCAATTCCATCGTATCCCGACCAACCCAGCGAGCAGCAGCGGGACCCCGATCAAGAAGAGGCTCCACGTCAGCCAATCCGATCCGGTCCCAGAGTGGAACTTGACGACGGCGGTCGCCATCCCAACCAGAGCGAGGCCACAGAGAACCATGAGCAAGCCGCGAGGCATAAGGCCATCATACCGGCGTGCCTAGAGCCGGGCAACGAGCCCGGGGCTCTATCTCCGTACAAATCCGTTCACGACATTCCCCCTCTTTTCGGGGGTTGTGTGCCTACACCGGCGGAATTTACCCTTTGGCTTCCCGATGCGACAGTCGTGACGAGAGGAGGGCCCGCCGACATGATCATGGAATGGTTACGGCGCGCGGTTCATGCAGCGGTGTGGTGGCTCGAGCCCCGCGATCTCCGGCTTGTCCTTCTCCGGGCGTCTCGTGTCAGTCGAGCGCCGTTGCGCGGACGAACCTGGATCGCGTTGACGGCGTGGTGGGTGTCCTTGCTCGCTGTCTCCGGCATCGCTTGTGCCGATCAATTCTTCACGACCCCGGGAAACATCGTCGCGGCAGGGTTCGGCTATCAGAATGCCGATGCTTCCACGATTACGGTGAAGACCTACGATGCCGAGTCCGGGGAAGTCCTCTCGAACGACACCTACGAGCTGGATATCAAGGAAGAAGGACCGACCGCCTCTCCTCAGCCGCGCGCCAGGATTTTTGCGGGCGGAGTGGGGCTGGGAGCGGATGGACTGTCGGAATTCACGCTTCGGGTGTACGATGCGGCCGACGGCCGATTTTTGTGGGAGGGACGCCTGAATCTCCGACAGGTCACTCCAGAGTCCCAAGCCCTATGGGCCTCCGCATCGGTACGGCGGAGCGCCATTGTACGACCGATCGCACACCGCATGCCGGGCGCCCAACCCTATTTCGTGCTCCGGGTGGTGAACCCGGAGACGGGGCAGCTCGTGTGGTCGGACCACTTTTCAACGGACCCGGCGACCGTCCGAGTCGAACCGATCGCCCGTCATCTGGTCGGCATGGATGACACCGACGCGCGCGACGTGGATTTTCGCATCCAAATGTTCGATGAAGAGAGCCGACGCCTGCTCTGGGAGGATCAGGTGATCGCTTCCGACGCGGGCGCCGGCGCCGGGACTGGATCGGATGAAAATAGCGTCGGGCCCATGCTGAACGGCTCTGCTCTACGCGGGTCTGCAGCCGAAAAGCTCTAGTTCAACCTTTCCTGATTTCCGTCGCGAAGCGTTCCAGCCAACGGGATTGAAACTGCTCATAGGAAACGGAGAGTTGAGACTGCATTGCGGCCGCGAGCGTCTGCCTGGCTTTCAAATGAGCCAGGAGTTGATTGACCGCATGCTGGCCGTACCGGTCGATCAGATAATCGACTGCGGAGCTCGCTTCCAGGTACGCGGCGGAGGCCGCATCGGCGGGCACAGAGGCCCAAGATCCCTCCAAAGCCGTCAACGGGATCATCCGCATGTCCTGATGCTTCAACGGCCGGACTTCATCCCACTGCTCTCCTGACAACTGCATCGCAAGGCCTTCGTTCAGCCACGTTGGAATGGCGGTGGCGCCGCTGCCCTGTAGATCGGACAGGAGCGCATGCGCCAACTCGTGACGCAACACCCGCCTGAGCCAGGCGCGATCCACGAGTGCGCCCTGAGAAGGTATTTGAATGCGTCCCAGCACGGCATCGTAGAGACCGTCGGCCCAGATGGGACTGCCGGTGGCGCTCTGGAACGTCGCCTTTGTGTGAAGCACGACGACGATCGATTTTGAGGGAAAATGTCCCAATTTCTGGCCGATCTCCCGGTAGGCGTCTTCGAGGATATCCTGCACGACGGTCCACGTCGCTTGATCCGCTTCTCCGTCGAATTTGACCGTGAAGTGGGCACTATCCCGTCTCTGGAAACGTTCTTCGGCTTCTTCCGTCCGGCGCAGCTTCGAGGCGACGGTCCGGAAGTAGGCTTGCGCCGCGGGGTCCTTGGCTGCACGCGCGGTGGCCATCTCGAAGTGCCGCGCGGCTTCCTTGAGGTCGTCCTGGTCTCTCAGGAGTTCAGCGAGCGCGAGGTGGGAGAAAGCCTCGTCGGGCGCCAGCGCGGCCAGCCGCTCGAGGAACTCCACGGTCATCGCCGGATCCCGCAATTCCCAATACGCATGAGCAAGATTCAACTGTATAACCGGATTGTTCGGGTCGAGTGCGGCCGCCTTCTTGAATGTCCGCACCGACGCGGAGGTGCCTCCGGTCTTCTCCTGCTCGATGCCGACGTTGTTCCACAAAATCGCGACGTAGCGGCGTAGGATTTGATCCGACGTGATCGAGGAGGGCAGCGCATCGAGCCTGGATTCCACAAGCGCCACGTTGCCCTTCTCGAGTTCCTCGCGGATGGAAGCCAGCATCTCATGGTGCTTGGTATCCGGAATGGTGGCGGGATCGATGAGCCGAGTTTGCCTGGGCATCGGCTCTTGGATGTCGGCCGGCCGGGACGACGGGACTTCGGGAACGGTGCCGTCGGGAGCGAGACTGGGAGCCGGAGCCTGGGGTTGATGGAGGTAAGTCGGTTTCATCCAGGCTTCGTAGAGGATGAAGAGACCGACGACGAACGCGATCTTGTAGAGCAGCGGTGCGATGTTGCGTCGGTACATAGCGGCCTTTCTCTTCGCGAGTGTAGCACCGCGGCGATGCGCGGCAAGCAATTGTCAGGAAATCTCCGAGGGGCGAATCGAACGGCGCTCGGTCGCGTCGTCATTGAGCGGCCTGACATGCTGTGGTACGATCCGCGCGAGATGTGGCGCTCAGTCCCTGACGCGAGGCCGCCGGACTCCTTTTCCCAATGGCTGGACCGTCTCGCCCGCCCGATCGAATTCGCCAGCCGGGATGCCGGCGCTCACCTTCCCACCGTGAAGAATCTGAACAGTTTCGTCACCTCGCAAGTCCTGCGCACCTTGTCGGAACGCGTCTATCCCCGTCCGGTCGAGGCAGCTTTGCTTCACTTGAAGAATCTGTTCGCGGACGAACAGTCACCGCTCTCCGCGGAAGATCAACAGAAACGATTGCAGGAAGCGGCTCTCGTCCTTCAACATCTTCGGTCGATGGCGCGGCGTCCCGAGATCGCCGACTCCGGTGACCGGGCGACTGCCGCTGACCGGTCGGAGGACCGTCCGGCCGCGCCGCGCGATCTCTGGACGATTGCCCTTCGCTTCGTCAAAGGCGTCGGGCCCAAACGGAGCGCCTTCCTTGAGCGGTTCGGTATTGAAACCGTGGAGCAGGCGATGTGGACCGTTCCGTGGCGCTATGAAGACCGCTCGCTCATCACTCCGATCGGGAAGCTGACTCCGGGAGCACAGGCTTCGATCTGCGGGACGATCGTGCGCAGCGAGTCGAAGCGCGCCAGGCATCGCCGTCTGTCGATCCTCGATCTGTGTATCGAGGACCACACCGGACGGATGCAGGCGGTGTTCTTCAATCAGTCCTTCCTTGAATCGATCCTGACGGTCGGCACAAGAGTGATGATGAGTGGACGTGTGCTGACCGGTTCGCGTGGCTGGGTCGAGATGAGGATGGAGGTGGCGCAATACGAAGTCCTTGGTGGCGACGACGAAGCGCCGCTGCACGTCGGGCGGATCGTGCCGATCTATCATGAGACAAAAGGGTGGACGAGCCGCCAGATGCGCGCGCTGATGAAGAACCTGCTCGACACCTACTCCATCGACGTCAGAGAGATCCTGCCGGTCACGGTGCGAGCCCGTTATCGCCTCATGCCGATTCACCAGGCGATTCAAGAGGTCCATTTTCCCAAGAGTGGAATATTGCCTGCAGCGTTGGAACGAGGCACGACGCCGGCGCACCGGCGGTTGGCATTCGAAGAGCTGTTTGTGCTGCAGCTCGCGCTCGCCTTCAGGCAGCGCACGGTGAAGCAGGAGGCAAAGCCGTTGCGCTTCAACGCCAATTCCATGATGGTCGCGAAGCTCTCCCGTGCCCTACCCTATACCTTGACGGAGGCTCAGGATCGGGTCATCCGCGAAATTTTTGCCGACATGACCTCGTCCAGGCCCATGAATCGTCTCGTGCAGGGCGACGTCGGGTCGGGCAAAACCGTGGTCGCCCTGCATGCCATGGTGCTGGCGTGCGGCTCCGGCTATCAAGCCGCGCTCATGGCACCGACGGAGATTCTGGCCGAACAGCATTACCGCAACATGCGACCTGTGCTGGACTCCCTCGGCCTCTCCGTGGCCCTTCTGAACGGAAGCGGACGGACCGGTGCGCGAAAAGCGGGGAGAGAGCAGGCGGCTGACGGCAGGGCGCATGTCGTGATCGGGACGCATGCGTTGATTCAGCAGGGGGTGCATTTCGCCAAGCTCGGGCTTGCGGTGATCGACGAGCAACATCGGTTCGGCGTGCTGCAGCGGAAAGCGCTGATTGAGAAGGGGTACAAGCCCGACGTTCTCGTCCTGACAGCCACGCCCATCCCGCGAACGCTCGCCATGACGGTGTACGGCGATTTGGACGTCTCGACCATCGATCAATTCCCGCCCGGCCGCAAGCCCGTTCGGACATTCCTGTATCAAGAGTCGCAGCGCCATCGTGCCTACCAGATTCTGAAGGATGAAGTGAGCGCCGGCAGACAAGCGTATGTCGTCTACCCCCTCGTTCAGGAATCGGAAAAAGTCGACCTGCGAGCCGCCATCGAGGGCGCCGAACGTCTCCAGCAGGAAGAGTTCGCGGGCTATCGGGTCGGGTTGCTACATGGACGATTGAAATCCGTGGAGAAAGACCGTGCCATGACCGCCTTCAAGAACGGAGAGATCCAGGTGCTGGTCTCCACCACGGTGGTCGAGGTCGGCGTCGACGTGCCCAATGCCACGGTCATGATGATCGAGCATGCCGAGCGGTTCGGGCTTGCACAACTCCATCAATTGCGGGGGCGGGTGGGGCGGGGGGAGCGGCAATCGTACTGTCTGCTCATGGCGTCGGCGGGGATGGGTTCACGCATCATGAATGCCAAAGCGGGACTTGATTCCGCTTCTTCGGCGAAGGCCCGATTAGAAGCCCTCGTCCGTTCGACGGACGGCTTCGTCATCGCCGAAGAAGACCTTCGCATCCGTGGTCCCGGAGAGTTTTTCGGATTTCGGCAGTGGGGCATGCCGGAGTTTCGTGTGGCCAATCTGCTCCGGGACGCCGATTTACTGCAGCAGGCTCGCCAGGAGGCCTTCGCCCTTCTCAAGAACGACCCCGAGCTGAAGGCGACGATGCATCGCTTGTTGCGGGAGGCGATGCTGAGGAAATGGGAAAAGAAGTTGGAGTTGGGGTCGATTGGTTAGGGTGGATCGAATGTCATTGAGTCAGCGCCGCCTCGGATCGACCGGAGAATGCTCGGCCGCCGCCTGCGGTCGTGAAGCCTGCTTCACCGGTTCAGCCAACCCACGGCACAAGCCGTGTGCGTGGCATCCTTTCAAGGCGGCCGTCTTGAGCGGTCCCAGCCGATAAGGGGAAAGATGGGACTCTTTCAGCGGCTGAAGCACGATTTGAAGAGCGGGCTTGCCACGTTGCGGCTGGGGACCGCGCAAGCGGCCAACCGCGCATTGGAAGAGACCGAGTTGCTGCGTCTACGGCTCGAGCGCCGAAGGATTGACCGGCAACTCGAGGAACTCTATCGCGATGTGGGGGAGCGCGCGGTAGGGCTTCGCGAGACGGGAGAACCGGTCGAACGCCTTCTGTACGATTCGGAGATCGGCCGCCTGGCGGCCGAGATCTATCGACTGAAGGATGCCGCCGCAAATCTGGAGGCCGAGATGGC
>DASTSI010000234.1:0-5029 GCA_035760745.1 Nitrospira sp.
GCTCCTGCGCTCGAGGATGATAGCCAGCGAGTCGACGACGGTCGTGGCCGCGGCCTGCATCGCTTCGTCATCCGCGGCTTCGTCCACCGGGACCCGTCCGCGTTCGGCGAAAACCCGAAACGATGCGCCCGGGACGGCATACTCGCTTTGAACAATTCCATGCCGCTCGCCCTCTGCGTGGCTCCCGTGCCCTTGATGGCTCGCCAGAGCCGGAGCCGCCGCCTGCGCCCACAGGATGGCGAAACACGCCAGACCGAGCGCGGCATGACAACCAGGACCTGCCTGCCGGCCTTTTCCATACCGACCTGATGCGACGATCGTCATGATGCACCCCCGTGAATCATCCCGGCCTCCAACGAGAACGGAACGTGCTCCGCCTGGCGTTTCCATAAGCCCCTCTCTTCTTGGTACACTCAAACTCAATAATGGGTGTTCGCTCGATGCAGTCTAATCCTCCTGCCCATAGAGAACTCAAGCCCCCCCTCCTCGCCTGGCTCATCATTGTCGGAGTCTGTCCCGCCCTCGCAACGGTCTCCGGTTCCGCCGAAGCGCAAACGGTCTCCCCTCCGCCAGAGCAGCGCGTCATCGAGCAGGCGAAAGCCGCCTGGGAAACGGGAGCCTCTGGCCGGGCCTTGGAGATTCTCGAGGAATGGGGGCAACATGCTGGACCGGCCGCCGCGGTCGGCAAGCTGCGCGGCGACATCCTCACCACCTCCCGGCGTCCACAGGAAGCGGTGCAAACCTACGACGCAATCCTGAGCCGGGAGTCGGGCGCGTTGGATGTTCGCTGGGCGAAGTGGAGCGTGCTCCTTCGATCCGGACAAGAGCGCGAAGCGGTGGACGAGCTCCAGCGGATCGCGCAACTCGACCGAGACAATCCGCTGATCTCTCTTCGACTGGCGCAGGATCTGCGAAAACTCGATCGGCTGGAAGAATCGCTCGACTGGTACAAAGCAGCCGTGGAGCGCGCCCCTGCCCTGCTTGGTTGGCGGCTTGCGCTCGCTCGGGCTCGCTTTGACGTGCTGGACTACGAAGGCGCCGACCGGGACGTGGACTATGTCCTGACGCATCTGCCGGCCGGCTCCCCGTTGGAGCTACCTGCGAAGAATCTCTCCGCCGTGATCCACGGATCGACCCAAGACCGCGGGCGTCGCCGGGAGATTGTGTTGACCCCGCAGGACGTGGACCCCGGGCAGCTTAAAGAATGGGCGCTCATGCGCGCCGACGCCTGGCGGGCGTTCGAGGCGGGCCGGTACGACGAAGCCGAGCCGATGTACCGGAAACTTCTGGAGCTCAACCCGAGAGACCCGTCTGCAACGCATCAGCTTGGACTGACGCTGATGCAGCAGGGCCGCTGCAAAGAAGCCGTCGACGTGTTCCGGGCGGTCTCGGATTTGGACCCCAACGACGAGCAGTACACCGACACGGTGTTTCGCATGGGGCAATGCCTGGTTCAGCTCGAGCAATGGGAGGATGCCTTCGTACATTTTCAGACGTTGTACAACGCGGCCGTCGAAGCCGAGAACGCCAGCAAAGGCGCCCCCCTGCCGCCCGACGTCAAAGTGCTCGACAAGCAGAAAATCGGCCGGTGGCTCGAGAAAGTCCGTCCCCATGTCCCGGAGCTCGCGGCGGCCGCCGAAGAGGAAGCGGCAAAGGCTTCCGCCGAACGGGCGAGCACCGTGCAGCCCTCCGAAGACGAGTTGTATGCGCAGGCGCTGGAGCGGATGAACCCCCAGAAGCCGCTCGATGCACGAGCGTCACTGGCCGGCCGAGACGCCGACATTGCATGGTTCCGGTTTGTGATTCCCGCCGGTAAAGTGATGCGTGACGATTTCCCGACCGGCGTCCATGAATTCATCCCGTTGAACCCGAGCGACAGCTTTCCCAGGATCCAGCAGGAGATTTACCTCGTCTTCGGATTGGTGGGGGCGTCTTACGACGCCGTGCCGTTGACCGCGGAATGTTTCGTGGAGTCCGCCGTCGCGAACCAGCCGGTTGTGGCCCAGGATCATGTCGTCATGGCGATGAGCGATCAGTCCGGCTACTTTACCTTGATGCCGCCTGCCTCGGGATGGAAACCGGGACTGTACCGCTGCGGGCTGTACGCCGGCGAACGCACGTCCGCCGATACGCACGTCGATGAAGTCCGCTTCCGCATCTTCGAGCCGGCTCAACAGCCGGGTCGTTCCTGACGGCGAGCCCTAGGCCGTTTCCGACAACGGCTGTCCCGTGCGCCGGGCATTGGACCGTGGTTTTGCCTGATCGCTTCCCGCAGACGCGTGAAGCGGCAAGGTGATCAGGAACTTGGTGCCCGCGCCTTCCTGGCTCTCGACCTGGATGCTTCCTCCGTGAGCGTCGATCACGTCCTTGACGATCTTCATACCGAGCCCGGTACCGCCGGCCTTCCGGCTCGCGACGCGGCTGGTGAACAGCCTCCTTCTCACGTCCTCCGGCATTCCCGTTCCGTTGTCTTCCACGGTTATGACGACCGAGGCCGCGCCGGGCTCATGACGGGCTCGTATCATGATCCAACCGTGCGGCGGCACTTCGGGAATGGCGTTGTGCACCAGGTTATAGAGCAATGAATAGAGCCGTTTCGGGTCGCCCGGGACGGCCGGAAGCGAGTCGAGCCCTTCCAGCCGAAGTTGAATCCGCTTCTGCTGCAGCAGCACGCGCAACGTCTTCGCCATCGCCTCTGCGACTTTTGCGATCTGGCACGCTTCCATCTGGTGCGGGGTCCCGGTCACGGCCACGTAATCCGCAATTTCCTTCATGCGGGCCTGAATGCGCTGCGACGTGTGACGAAGCAGTTGGACCACCTCCTCGCAGGCCTGATGACTCGCCTCCGCGCGATCCGATTGTCCCTGGAGATGTTTGAACAGATCGTCGATTTCCTCCGAAAGGAGATCGGTGCCCGTCACCATGGGCATCAGGAGATTCTTGACGTCGTGGCTGATTTCTCCCAGCAGCCTGGTCATGTCGCCCAACTGCTCGCGCCGATCGAGTGCCATCGTGACGACCGACTGGATTTGTTCCGCATCGAAAGGTTTGGTGATGAAATCCGCGGCCCCTTCCTTCATTGATTCGACGGCGCGCGGGATCGTGCCGTACGCGGTGAGCATCACGACCGGTACGTTGGGCCAACGCTTTCGGATTCGCTTCAGCGCCTCGATGCCGCTCACGCGAGGCATCGCCACGTCGAGGAAGACCAGATCCACTTCGTGTTGCTCCACTGCAGCCACCGCGGCCTGACCGTCGGCCGCGGTGATGACCTCATGTCCCATCCAGCGGAGCCGCTCCGCCAGGGAGGACAGAATATCCGGTTCGTCGTCGGCGACCAGTATGCGAATGGCCATGTTGGCTCCGTGACTCAATGCAGACAGCCATGACGTTGAGCAAGACCCACGCCACCGGAGCTGCGTGTCTGGATTCCTTCATTTGACGGGAAATTGGCAGCAATGACGTCGCGCAGTGAATCGAATCCAGCCCAAGCCGGGATCAATTCGGATTCAGCTTCGTGATCGATCGCTCGTCGGGAAAACTATTTGACGCCGATGACCATGCCGTCCGGTCCGGCTAGGCGCTCGACCTTGGTGCGGGTGAACCCGGCGTCCTTCATCCATCTGCGACAATCGGCTCCGGAGTAATCGAACCCGCCGGGTGTTTCGATCAACATATTGAGACTCATGAGGAGCCCGAAGGCGTTGGTCTTCCGCCCATCGTCGATCAGCGACTCGTGCACGATCAATGCGCCCTTGGCCGGCAGCGCCTCATAGGCTTTTTCGAGCAGCAGCATCTTCTCCTCGAGATTCCAGTCATGAAGAATATGGCCCATGATGAGGACGTCGGCGCTCGGAAGAGGATCTTTGAAAAAGTTTCCGGGATGGAATTGCATCCGTTGATGCACTCCCCGGCTCTTCGCATAGGCCTCAAAGATCGGCTGGACCACCGGCAAGTCCATGCCTCCGCCTCTCAGATGCTTGTGCGCCAAGGCAATTTCGACTGCGACGCCGCCCTGCGCGCAGCCCACGTCCACGAACGTCTTGTACCGTTTCCATGGGAACTTCTTGGCGATAATCCGGGCCGAAGCGGCGCTGAGTCCCGTCATGGCTTTGAGAAATCCCTCGAGCCGGTGCGAATCGGCGTACAACGCGCCGAAGAAATCCTCCCCGGTCTTCGCCTCGTTCTGCGGTCTTCCGGTCTGCAAGCCCTCGGTGAGCGAGCCCCAAAAGCGATACAACCTGGCATTGGCCATCTCCAGCATGCCGCCTGCGTAGGAGGGCTTGTTGCGGTCGAGGAACTGCGCCGTCTCCGGCGTATTGGCGTACCGGGTCCCGGTTCGCTTCAACATGCCGAGAGCGACGAGTGCGTCGAAAAAATCCTTGGCGCTTCTCGGATGAAGCTTGAGCCGGGCAGTGAGGACGTCGGCGTCCAACGGGCCTTTGCCGAGCTCGGTGAAGAGCCCAAGCTCGACCGCGCTGAGCAGGGTTTTCGAACCCCAAAAGCCGAGACCCAGTTGGAGAATCTTGGCGGGAGACAGCGGTCGCTTCGTCATCTCGGACACCTCGGATAGCGATGCGTTGACGGGAGGTTCGGCTCGGTCGGACAGTGGTCAAGACGAGAACGCTGTGCCGATCGAGGGGGATGATCATAGCAAGGTGTCGCGGGAAGTTCGAGACCCGCGCCGGCATCCCGCAGAGGAATCGGCATGCAGGGCCGGCTGCTGCGTTAGAATAAGGCGATGGATGCGAAGGCGGTCCTGATTGTCGGTTGCATCGTGGTATGGCCGGGAAGCCTTTCAGCTGATGAACCGACACCCAGGACGCCGGGCTTCAATGAGCGATTGAACGAAGCACTTGGATCGGAAGGAGGTGTCCAAGTCTACAAGGACGCGGAAGGGAACGTCGGCACCTTGATCGATCCTCCCGGGGGTGAGCGATCGTTCACCGTGCAACCCCCGCAGAGCCCCTCGATAAACGTCGGTCCGCCCCTCCAACTCCACCACGTGCCCCCACATGTCACGCAACCA
>DASTSI010000235.1:0-4208 GCA_035760745.1 Nitrospira sp.
GCGTCGTTGCGCTGCGTGGATTACGTGGTGATCTTCCGGGAGCCCGACCCGTCGGCGCTGATCAAGACGCTGCAACCCGACGTGCTGGTGAAGGGCGGAGATTGGACCCTCGATCGCATCGTCGGCCGCGACGTCGTCGAAGCGCGAGGCGGCGTCGTGAAAACGATCCCGCTGGTTCCAGGCCTGTCGACCACCTCGTTGATTCAACGCATCCGCTCACAATCCTGATCGGCGCTCATCCCGTGACTCCCGTCGCCCCATGGTCTGCTCCCATCGTCGCCGCCCTGACCAGCGAAGGGGGGCGTCCGTGCCTCACCGGTCTGCACGGATCGACCGCCGCATTCGCGCTCGCGACGCTGATGCATCATCGAACCGCTGCCGTGCACGGCAGGCCCTGGCTCATCGTGGCCCGTTCGGACGAGGCAGCCGGGCGGCTTTACGATGACCTCGTGTTTTTTCACGGGCTCATGGGACTTCCGACGACCGGGCTGGCGCTGTTCCCCAGATGGGAAACCCTTCCCTATGAGGCGACGGCGCCCCACATCGGCCTGATCTCCCGCCGGATGAACGCGCTGCATCACATCCACAGCATGCCGGCCGTCCGCGTCGTCACGTCGATCGATGCGCTGATCCAGCGGCTGATGCCGGTGGAGACCTTTCTGAGTTCGCTGCTCCACTTCAAGATCGGAGGGTCTATCGAGCGGGAGGCGCTGACGGCGGGTCTGCTTCGGCTCGGGTACCGGAAAGCCTCGGTCGTCGAGATACCGGGAGAGTTCAGCGTCAGGGGCGGGATTGTGGACATTTTCTCGACGGCCTACGAGAACCCGCTCCGGGCCGAGTTTCTCGGCGAGACGATCGAATCGCTCCGGCTGTTCGATCCGGCGACGCAAAAATCGACCGCAAAACTCGACCGAGCCGTCGTCCTCCCGGCCCGCGAGTACCTGAGACCGGATGGCGCTCCCGATGCACTGGCGGCGATTCCCGTCGATGCCGAATGGCGGGCGCCCGATCTGTACCCGCGCATGCCGTCGCTGCTCGAGTACTTCCGGGAGCGTCCGCTGCTCGGCTGGGACCAGCCGGCAGTGTTGAAGCAGGCGAGCGCCGATCTCTGGGACAAGATCGACGACGGCTACCTGCGCCATAGCGATCGCGACAGCGCGTCTCCCTATCCGTCGCCGGAACGGCTGTTTCTCACGTGGAACGAGCTCGAAGAGGCCACTCAGGGCTGGGCTCAACTGGCGCTCGAGCCTCTGACCGAGGCCGATGCCTCCTGGCACCCCATCCAATCGTTTCCCGCCCAGCTCCCGGCGAGTGCAGGCCTCGGCGCGCGGGGGACGCCGTTTACGCAGACCCTTTCGATCCTCGAGCACTTGCGCGGGGAGAGCCGGGTGATTCTCGTGGCAAGGAGCCGGGGCCAGGTCGATCGGCTTCTCGCGCTCCTCCGCGAACACGATGCGCCCGCCGTTGAATGGTCGCCGGCCTCCTGGGATGGCTCCCGGGACACCAAGGCGCCGTTTTCCGTGCTGTACGGCGAGCTGTCGGCCGGATTCTTGTCGTCGGAATCGCGGCTCGCGGTCCTGACCGAGGAAGAGCTGTTCGCCAAAGGCACGCGCCACAAACCGCAGGCAAAGAGCAAAGCGGCCACGTTTCTTTCCTCGCTGGAGGACCTGAACGTCGGGGATTACGTCGTCCACGTGCAACACGGCATCGCCAAGTATCAGGGGCTCAAGCGGCTCTCCGTTCAAGACTTCGACAGCGACTATTTGATCCTGGAGTTTTTCGGAGGCGACAAGCTCTACGTGCCGCTGGATCGCCTGAATCAGGTCCAGCGCTACAGCGGCGCGGAAGGCCACGTGCCGCGTCTCGATCGGCTGGGCGGCACGACGTGGGCCAAGACGACGGCCCGGGTCAAAAAAGACATCGAGGAAATGGCGCACGAGCTGATCGATCTGTACGCCAACCGCGAGCTGGCCAAGCGGCAGTCCTACGGGTACGAGAGCACCCTGTATCACGAGTTCGAAGCCGCATTCGAGTACGAGGAGACGGCGGACCAGCTCAAGGCCATCGAGGACATCACCCGCGACATGGAATCAAGCAAGCCCATGGACCGGCTGGTCTGCGGCGACGTGGGGTACGGGAAGACGGAGGTCGCCATGCGGGCCGCATTCAAGGCCGTGGAAAGCAATCGGCAGGTCGCGGTGCTCGTGCCGACGACCTTGCTCGCGCATCAGCATTACGACAACTTCGCGGAGCGTTTCGCCCCGTTTCCCACGAAGGTCGCGCTCCTGTCCCGATTCCAAACCGCGAAGGAGGCCAAGGCCATACTCAAGGAAGTGGCCGCGGGGACGGTCGACGTCGTGATCGGGACGCACCGCCTCCTGCAGAAGGACGTGACGTTCCGAAACCTGGGTCTCGTCATCATCGATGAGGAACAGTGGTTCGGGGTCAAGCACAAGGAACGGCTCAAAGCGCTGCGGACGCAAGTGGACGTCCTGACGCTGACCGCCACGCCGATTCCCCGGACGCTGCAAATGGCCATGGCGAGCGTGCGCGATCTCTCGATCATCGACACGCCGCCCGCGGGCCGGCTGTCGATCCGCACGCAGGTCGTCCGCTCCAGCGACAAGTTGATCCGGGAGTCGATCCTGCGCGAGCTCGGGCGGGGCGGCCAGGTCTACTTCGTCCACAACCGGGTGGAGACGATGGAGCGCATCGGAGCGTGGCTCCAGCAGCTCGTACCCGAAGCCCGTATCGTCATGGCGCATGGACAAATGGATTCGAAGCCGCTGGAAGCCGTCATGCTCAAATTCCTCCGGCGGGAGGCGGACGTGCTGATCGCTTCGGCCATCATTCAGTCCGGCATCGACGTGCCCAACGCCAACACGATCATCGTGAATCGAGCGGATACCTTCGGTCTTGCTCAGCTCTACCAACTGCGCGGCCGCGTCGGCCGGAGCGGCGACCAGGCCTATGCCTACTTTCTCATCCCGGACGAGGGCACCCTCTCAACCGATGCGCAGAAGCGTCTCACCGCGATTCAGCAGTTCACGGAATTGGGGTCGGGCTTCCGGATTGCAGCCGCCGACCTGGAAATCCGCGGCGCCGGCAATCTGCTGGGCAAGCAGCAGTCCGGCCATATCGCCGCCGTCGGCCTCGATCTCTATCTCCAGATGGTGGAGCAGGCGGTCCACCGCTTGAAGGGAGAGGTCGTGGAAGAAGACCTCGACCCGACGCTCAAACTCAACATCTCGGCCTATATTCCCGAGGATTACGTGGCAGACCCTCACCAACGGCTGTCCTTCTATAAGCGCCTCTCGTCCTGCGTGCAGATCGGGGAGCTCGCACTGCTGCATGGGGAGCTTCAGGACCGCTACGGTCTGCCTCCCGAGCCGGTGGAGCGCTTGTTCGAGGTCATGCAGATTCGTCTCCAGGCCAAGCGGCTGCGTCTGGCCTCGGTGGAGTTGAAGACCCAGTCCGTCGTCGTCACGTTGGACGCCAAGAGCCGCGTCGCCCCGTCCTCGGTGCAAGCCCTGATGGACCGGCACAAGGGGCGGATCCGTTTTGTGTCTCCCCTTTCGTTTGAGCTCCAAATGCCGCATCAGGATTGGCCTTCCGTCTTCCAAGAACTCACCGCAACCTTGCAAAGCCTGGACGTCTGTGATACCAACACGACAGCAACGACGTGAGATGCACCGATGAACCAGGGTCTCCGCAGGGCATGAGCCCCCGACTTACCGGGTCCGTCCTTTCCGTGCCTTTCCGCTTTCTCCTCCGCCTCATCGTCCCTTGGAGCAGCATCCTCTGGCTGTTGACGGCCTGCGGTCAGGCGCCGACGGAGGAGCGTGTCGTGGCGTTCGTCAACGGACGGCCCATTACTCAAGTCGAGTTCGAAGCGGAATGGAACGACCTGCCGGAGGCGACGCGGGCACGCTACGAGAAGGAAGGCGGGAAGCCCCGCCTGCTCAGCGAGGTCATTACCCGCGAACTCCTGCTGCAAGAGGCGAGGAAGCAGGGACTCGACCAGAACGACCAGATTCGCGACCGGGCCCGGCGCTACAAGGAAAAGCTGATGTTGGACGAACTGCTCAAGGACCGCATCAAGACGAAGATCGAGCTCACCAAAGAAGAGTTGGACGCCTACTATGAGAAGCACGCGCGTCAGCTGCTGACGCCGCTCAAAGTACGGGTCTCGCTGATGCTGTTGCCGA
>DASTSI010000236.1:0-52815 GCA_035760745.1 Nitrospira sp.
GAGCAGCATCCCCACGAAGGGATACCAGACCATTGAACCGGCCAATTCCCCGGGAGCCGGTCGATGGTGATCACGGCTCAACGGTACCGCAGTGAGAAATTGCCACGCGAAGATCAACGGACGGACGCTCGCCGTCATGGATTTTTCCCCGAGACGCCTGCCTCGCCGAAGGTAGCCATTTCAGTGAGAATCTTGACGGCCGCCTGCACCAGCCCCATCCCGAGGCAAGCCCCCGTTCCTTCTCCAAGACGGAGATCGAGGTCGAAGAGCGGGTTCAAGCCCAAATGATCCAGAATCACACGATGTCCTCGCTCCACCGATCGATGAGAGGCGATCAAATACCGGCGGCAGCGAGGCTCTAGCCGACAGGCGATCAACGCCGCCGCTCCCGAAATAAATCCGTCTAACACGGCGGGAACCTTTGATGAGGCGGCTCCCAAAATCAGCCCCGCCATTCCGGCGATTTCCAATCCGCCGATTTTGGACAGGACATCGAGACCATCGTTGGCATCTGGTCCGTGACGCCGGATCGCGCGTTCGATGACGTCGACTTTTCTTCTGCGCCCCTGCTCATCGATGCCGGTTCCCAGTCCAGTGACGGCATCCACCCCCGCGCCCGTCATGACAGCCGTGATGGCGGCACTCGCCGTCGTATTCCCAATTCCCATCTCACCTGTCCCGAGCAGGCCGACCCCCTCGCGAACCGCGTCCGTTGCCAATTGGACTCCCGTCATCAGCGCCTCTTCAGCGGTCTCCCTCGACATCGCCGAATCACGGGTGATGTTGCAAGTTCCCGCCATCAGCTTTCGGCGGATCAGCGCGGGCTCCGGCCCAAATTCATGCGCAACTCCGATATCCACGACGCGGACCTCGACGCCCGCGTGGCGAGCCAGCACGTTGACTCCCGCTCCGCCACGCAGGAAATTGTGAACCATTTGGGCGGTCACGTCGCGGGGATAAGCGCTCACACCTTCCTCGACCACTCCATGGTCTGCAGCGAACGTGAACACCACGCTGCGGGGAACGGGCGGCTTGGGTTGTCCCGTCACTGCACAGTACTGCACGGCTAAGTCCTCGAGCCGCCCCAGGCTCCCCTGAGGTTTTGTCAGGCTGTTCAGCCGGGTCTGGACCTCCCGGGCGACAGCCTCGTCCACGTCCTCGATTTGTCGGATCACATCTGTCAGCGTCATTTCAATCGTACCGGCAGACCACTGACCACCAAATACGCCTCGTCCGCCCGCTCGGCGATCAGCCGATTCACGAGGCCAGCCAACTCGCGAAAGCGCCGCGACGGCGCATCGGTAGGAACCAACCCCATCCCGAGCTCGTTCGTCACCAGGACGATGCGTGCAGCAATCCGCCTGGCCGAACGGATCAGTTTCGCCATATCGCGTAGGACGGCTTTTTCTCCACGCCCTCGTCCGCAGACATTCGACAGCCACATCGTGATGCAGTCCACCACGATTACGGAATACCTGGCGCCGCATTGTTCGAACCAGCCTGTCAAATCCTCCGGTACTTCGGCGGTCTGCCATGCCGATGAACGTGATAAGCGATGCCGGGCAATCTTTGCTGCCATTTCCTCGTCCAGCCCTTCACCCGTCGCCACAAACGCGCGCGACGCCGACGGAGACACTCCTTTCAACGCCAGGCGGAGCGCCACATCACTCTTTCCGGATGAAGCGCCGCCGAGGACCAGAATTACACGAGACCGGCGCTTCCCCGCCACGGCTAAGCGCCCTCGGCCAAGAGTCGGTGAATCAACGGGATCGAGATATGCCGTTCGACAACGTTCGCCCATTGGTCAAGCCGGGCGTCGAGGGACAATTCCCTTGTCTCGGGAAGTGCACTCCAGCGCTTTCGTGCCCGCAATCGGTTGATCCACCAGCGACGAAACGCGCTTGTTTCGAACAGGCCGTGGAGATACGTGCCAAAGATCCGTCCCCCATCAACTGAAATTCCATAGTCCATGGAATTTACAGGCTTAGCTGCATCAATCTCAATGAATGGTTGAGTATTTTCATCGACCATCGTTCGGCCCATTCTGACTTCATACCCCATGACCGGCTCTCCGCTCTCGGGATGCCGACCCGAAACCTGCCGGAGAACTTTTGGAAAGGCAAACGTCGTGGTCACCGGCAGCATTCCGAGCCCATCCACTTCGTCCACATCCGATTCGACGTGCTGAGGATCCCGGATTACTCGTCCCAGCAGTTGATAGCCGCCACAGATGCCCCCGACCGTCCCTCCCTCACTCAAGACGCGCCGCGCCAAGCGATCGAAACCTCGAGCTCGAACAAACCGCAACGCTTGGACGGTGTGTTTTGACCCGGGAAACATGACGGCGTCCAGCGGCCGGTGTGTGGCCTCTCTCAACGTGACCAATTCCACATCCGGCTCCCGCCTCAACGGCTCGAAATCCGTGAAATTCGAAAGGGCCGGTACATCCACGATCCCGATGACGACACGATCCGCCCTGTCCACCTGTCGGCATTGCGTACTGTCCCACCCGAGCGAGTCTTCCTCCGGAATAGCCAGGCCCTCCCAATGAGGTAGGACGCCGGCACAAGCCATGCCGGTCTCTTGGGATAGACGAGCCAGTCCGCTGTCGAGCAGGCTTCTCTCGCCACGAAACTTATTGATCAGGAAGGCCTTCAGGTGTCGACGATCCTCGTGATCCAGCAAGACCCACGTCCCGAGAAGCGAGGCAAATACGCCACCACGATCGATATCGCCGACCAGGAGAACCGGCGCCCTGGCGAACCGAGCCATCTCCATGTTGGCGACGTCGTCGTCGCGCAGATTGATTTCCGCCGGGCTTCCGGCGCCTTCCAAGACGATGAGATCGAAGTCTTGAGCCAGTCTGGTAAACGCCTCTTGCACGTTCGTCCAATAACGACGCCGCACCAAGCCAAAGTCGCTCGCCGACAATGAGCCGACCATCTCGCCTCCGACGATCAACTGTGCCGAGGTGTCGTCTGCGGGTTTGATCAACACAGGATTGAAATCCGCTTGCGGAGGCACGCGGCAGGCTGCGGCCTGCACGGCCTGTGCACGGCCGATTTCCTTTCCATCGGACGTGACAAACGAATTGTTCGACATATTTTGTGCCTTGAACGGTGCGACACGGAAGCCGTACCGATGAAAAAGGCGGCAGAGTCCCGCGGTCACAGCGGATTTCCCCACATGCGAAGCTGTGCCCTGAATCATCAGTGTACGCGCCGCCATCTTCCTACCGGCCGCTTCGATCCCACAAGAATTCTGGCTCGCCTTGAGTCTTTGCGACCCACCGCGCCAGCACGAACAAGGCATCGCTCAAGCGGTTCAAGAATGGATTGATCTGCGCATCGACCGTCTCTTCTCTCGCCAGGCGGACCGAGATGCGTTCGGCCCGTCGGCAGATCGTTCTCGCCTGATGCAAGAACGCGGAGACTTTCCCACCGCCGGGCAAGATGAACTCCTTCAACGGCGCCAATTCGTCCTGGCAACGATCAATCATCTTCTCCAGTCTCGTGACGTCGGCTTCTGAGACCTGCGGCATGTTCTTGAAGGTCTGTCCGGGCGCGGTCGCGAGAATCCCCCCAATGTCAAATAATTTGTTTTGGATCCAGCGCAAGTCTTCTTCCAGTTGCTCGGCTCGGTCTTGCCGGCCGATGCCGTCGGCATTCATGACCCGCGCGATGCCGATCGAGGCATTCAATTCATCGACCGTTCCGTAGGCTTCGACGCGCAAGCAGTCCTTCTCGACCTGCTGACCGCCGGCCAACCTTGTCCGACCGGCATCACCGGTTCTTGTGTAGACTTTCGTGATGCGCATCCGGATTCCTCCTCGGCTAGATATTGCCCCGCACCCCTCGTCGCGGAGAAATCGCCCGACCGACGGATTCGCGCTGCAATGCGGAGAAGTGCCCGTTGCGCGCCGTCACGGCTCACTCGCCTCACCCAGGCGTTGAGCGTCCGGACAGCCGTGGGGCCCCAACTCGTTGGAAACGACTTTCTTCAAGCAAGTCGGACAAAGGCAATCTTGAAAGCGGCCAGCGATCCAATCCATGTGCGACTCGGTCACGTTCATCGTCTCACACCAGCACTGGTATCCGCCGCAGTCGAAGGGTTGGCGGCAGTGTTCGCAGGTTTTCCGAATCGGTCCTTTCAAAATTCGACTCCCGGCTGTGCCTTCACGCCCTTGCGGAAGGGATGCTTGACTTGCTTCATCTCCGTCACCAAATCAGCCGCTTCGGTCAACTGCTCGGGGGCTCCGCGTCCCGTCATCACGACGTGCTGCATCTGCGGCCGGCTACGGAGGACGGGGAGCACATCCTGAAGCGTCAGATGCCCATGCTGCAACGCGATGTTGAACTCATCGAGAATGACCATGGCATAGGACGCATCTTGAAGGAATCGGCACGCCGTGTTCCACGCATGCTGCGCCGATGCCGTGTCCCGACTGCCATCCTGCGTCTCCCAGGTATAGCCCTCGCCCATTCGTAAGAACACCACACGATCGCCGAACGACTTGAGCGCGCGCTCCTCCGCCGTGTCAATAGCTCCCTTGATGAACTGCACCACGGCGACCTTCATCCCGTGTCCGATACAGCGGAGCGCCATCCCGAGGGCCGCAGTGCTTTTTCCTTTTCCCGCTCCGGAATAGACGATCAGCAAACCCTTTTCATCCTGTGCCGCATCGATTCGCCGATCCATCGAGGCTTTGAGCCGCTGCATTCTGGCTTTGTGCTCGGCCGACTCCTTCATCGCCACGCTCCTGTGCTTGCGGACGTCCGCGCGGGGGTGAGACGCGCGGCATCGACGAGCGACGCCGCAATTTGCGGCCGGCTGGCAAAGTGCACGTGACTGTAGAGGGCGATCACCCGGTCGGCAATCAAGCCGTCGCATCCCTGCGGTCGGCCCTGCGCATCGGTGAGCGCACAGGCATACTCCAGCGGGCCCGTCGGAACCAGCTTTGAATAATGGAATTCATGCCCGCGCGCGTGGAGTCCCGCCTCGCCCAGGAGGCAAGGGCGCGAACAGTGGACCGTTCGATATCCCAATGTCGGCGATGATTTCTGCATGACGGCTTCGGCAGGGAAGATGCCGACCATCTCATGAGATCGCCCCTCGAAATCCCGAATCGCCCGCGTAAGATACATCAGACCGCCGCACTCGGCGTAGATCATTCCGCCGCGTTGGACGAAGTCGCGAACGGCGTCTCGCATGACGATGTTCGCCGCGAGCCGCTCGCCATAGAGTTCAGGATAGCCGCCTCCGAGATACAGCATGTCCACCTTCGGCAGGGACCGGTCGGCGATCGGCGAAAACGGCACCAACTCAGCCCCTGCGGCTTGCAAGAGCTCCAAATTGTCGGGGTAGTAAAAGCAAAACGCGGGATCGTGCGCAAGGCCGATGCGGACGCGTCGTTCCACCGCTCCCGCAGAAGCCCCTGTCTCGGGAATCCGTGGAAGTGGTCCGGCGGACCCGGCCAACGCTTCTACCCGATCCAGGTCGAGCGTCTCGCGCACCACCGCAGCGAGCCGATCGTAGACCTCAGCCGATGCCTTCTCCAACGCGGTCACAAGGCCCAGATGCCGATCCGGAAGCGTCACCGAGGCCTCGCCCTTCAGATACCCCACGACAGTCAAGTCCGTCTCCGCTTCCACGGCATCTTTCAATAATCGGTAATGCCCCTCGCTGCCTACTCGATTGAACAGCACGCCGGCGACTCGAAGGGCGCGGTCGAACGTTGCATAACCGCGTGCCATGACGGCTGCAGAACGAGCCATGGCCGCAGCATCGATGACCAGAAGAACCGGCGCGTCGATCTGCTTGGCCAATTCCGCCGTACTTCCGGTCTCGGTCACCGCTGAGCTGCCGTCATACAGGCCCATCATACCTTCGATGATGGAAAGATCGGCCCCGGTCGCCGCCCGGGCGAAAATATGCCGGTTGATGTCGGCGCCTAGCATCCATCCGTCGAGATTCCGTGACGGCCTCCCGGTCACGGCACGGTGATGAGTCGGATCGATAAAGTCAGGCCCCACCTTGAAGGCCTGGACGGAGCGGCCCCGCTGCGTCAGCGCCGCCATCAAGGCCAGGCTGACCGTCGTCTTTCCGACACCGCTGTGAGTCCCGGCAATCACAAGACGCGGATGCACGGATCTCTCCCTGTTGCACGCCGTATCGTCGCCGGCTGGCATCATTCGAGACCGAACGAAATGGGAACGCGTAATTTCACTCTCGCCGCACCGAGTGCGCGATCCAATTCGAGCGGAGAGGCGCGCGCGATCAAGTCGGCCGCTTCACGATCCAACGACCGATTCCCCGACGTCTCAGCGACCGCGATGTCATCGAGGTGACCGTCAGGCTTGACGGTCACCACCATGACGACCCGACCTTCCCATTCATGGTCCAATGCTTCGTCGGAATACTGTTTGATGCGGTTAATGCGCTCCCAGAGCAACCGCTTCAACCATCCGTAATCCGGACCGCTGCCTTTTCCCGTGGCGCCCGCGGCACTCGCAGTCGCGGCCGCCCCGTCTTTCTCTCCCGTTTGCTCCGTTGATCGACCGATTTGGTCCGATGGCGACCGTTCGGCGGAAGGCAATGGACCTGCCGCCGGACTTGGCAGCCGTTGCCCCACATGCTCCTCGATCCCACGATCCCTGGCATCGGCGTCTTGGGCAGGAGCGGATTCAGCTCCCATGGCAGGAGCATGTCCTCGACTTTCGCCGATATTCGATACCATCGCCGCGGCTTGTGAATCTGGAGCAGAATCTGAGCTGGCCGCGGCAGTCGCCGCGGCATCTGAGCCGCCGGCTGCACGACCTGGCACGGCCTCTGTCGCATGCGCGTCAGGCGCCAAGCCGTCGCGCTTGACCGCCGCAGCAGACGTTGAAGCGGCCATCTCATGGACGGGGGACGATGGCATTGCTGTGCTCATCGATGTCGTCTCGATCTTGGTTTCCAGTGAGGCCATGGCTTGAGAGACGACGGCGGCTGGGGCCTCTAATCCGACTACCTCCGGCGTTTCATGCCTGACATCCTCGGCGACTGCACGGTCGCGCGCGGCGGTGATGAGGCCCGGCCGCTCTGAGGTGCCTACATCAGGCTGCGGTCGCTCTTCCCGGCCCACAATGTGGGACTCCGGGATATGTTGCCGTGTCGGTTCAATCGGTTGCACCGTATCATGGGCCCGGACAGGAGCGCGAGACCGATCTCGAGCCCGTACGAGTGACTCCGGAGCAGATGATCGAGATCCCCTCGGGTTCAACGCCTCCGGCAAGCCGCTCTCCGCCACGGCAGTTTCGGCCGCGGTCGGGCCAGGCGAATCTCGGTCAACGACGGTGAGATCGAACCGAAATGAGTCGGTTGACTCGATCACCAGAATCGGGCTGAGGCCCACGACCACTGTGGTCATAATCGCGCCATGCAGAATGACTGACACCAGCCACCCTTGCCGCTCGATGCAAGGGATCCTGAGCATAGGGCCGTCGAATTCGGTCATGAAACCCAGACCTTACAAGAGATCGAGGTTGATCCTGATTCCCCCATACACTGACCGTCCAGGCACGCCGAAATAGAGGATTTCTTCGTACCGGCGATCGAATAAATTGTCCGCGCGAAGATAGACTTGCACCTGCTTGACGACTTCATAGGACGCGGCCAGATTCCACACATCGAAGGCGGGCATTGGCTGTGCA
The DNA here is from genome assembly GCA_035760745.1 of Nitrospira sp. GTDB lineage: Bacteria > Nitrospirota > Nitrospiria > Nitrospirales > Nitrospiraceae > Nitrospira_C. The sequence continues at coordinate 7,692 of DASTSI010000236.1, forward strand.
TTGCGTGCGTCGTTGAACCGCTGACCGACGTATCGAAACTCGACTTTCATGAGAAGGGGATCGATCGGGCGATAGCTGATGACCGCCGAGTACTGGTGAACCGGCCACTGGGGAAGACGGGTATTATTGTCAGGATTGGAGTAATTGCGCGTCGCCGTATGCGTATATTGGCCCTGCACATCCAAGCTTTTGACCCAGCGAAGATCCCGCAACAGATTCACTTTCAAGCCCACTTCAACACCTTTCGCCGATGTGCTGCCGAAGTTCTGCGGGCAGAACCCGAACGTTTCAGGGGGGCAACTCGCCGGACTGAACACCGTGAGAATTTGATCCCGGTATTTTGTCCAAAAATACGTCGCGGTGAGCGTCAGACGTTTGTCGAACAGGGTCTGATCGACTCCGATGTCTCCGCCCTGACTTTTCTCAGGGCGGAGGTTGGAATTGCCAAAGTTGGGGAAAAACAGCTCGTTGACCGTCGGAGCGCGAAACCCTGTGGCGTAGCTTGCTCGAATCTTGGTCCCCGTTTCTTTGTGGAGATAGCCGGCGGTAAATCGATAGGTCGTCGCACTCCCAAAGACGTTGTATTCATCCTGTCGAAATCCCGCTGTCCCGAAGACTCGGTCCCACACATTCAACTGTGCTTCTCCGTATCCGGCGTTCGAGGCGACTCGTTTGCTTGGAAAGTCCGAGATCCCGGTGGGATCGGTATTGCTGCCGAGCTGCTCGCGAAATTGGTAGCCGGCAACCACCGCCAGCGGCTTGATGATCTGGAATGTGTTTTGCCAATCGATGCGATTGCTGTACGTGCGAATATCCGAAAAGAATTGGAATGGCACGCCCGTCTCACCGGTCAAAACGTCGCGGAAGAACGTTCCGGGCCGGGTGGTGAGGTTTTCGGTGGCTCTCGAAGCGGTAATTTTCGAGGACCACCAACTCGTGAGAGGCTGAAAATAGTTGCCCGAATAGATAAACTGCTGGTCCCGGGTGCCGGCTCCCAGCACATCGGCCGGGTTGATGTTGTTGAATCCATCAAAATTCGTAAAACTATTCATCCAGCGAATATCGAATTCGAGCCGTCCTTTGGTAGGCAGGTTGAGCCCCAGCCGGCCGGACCCTTGCCAGTTACGAAAACCATCCTGCTCCGAAGCCCCGCGTCTATAATTGATCGCGGATACACTATTGATATCCCAGTGAGTCAGCGTGGCGGAGAAATCAAACGGCCCTTTCTCTCCGCTGACCGAACCCCCTTCCCGTAGCGAGCTGTAGGAGCCGTATTCGACAAACCCGCCGGTCGTGAGTGCCGCCCCTCGTCCGCGCTTGGTCGTGATATTGATCACCCCTCCCATCGCGTCGGACCCGTACTGCATGCTTTGATTTCCGCGCAGAATCTCTACCCGTTCAATGTTATCGGTGGTCAAAAACGCAAAGTCATAGCCTCCGGCCGTGGCACTGTTCACAATCGCTCCGTCGATCATGACCAAGACTTGGGCGGTGTTGGAGCCGCGGATTTTGGCATTGGTCAAGGTCCCTTGAGCTCCGCTCGAAAATATCGCCATGCCGGTCGCGAGGCGGAGCGCCTCTGCAACGGTCTTGATGTTGCGTTTCAGCATTTCGTCGCCTGTAATCACTTCCACTGCACTGGTGACCTGACTCACCGGCTGCCTGGCCCTGATCGCACTGACGACGACCTCGTCTGTCTGCTCCAGCTTCGCCTCTTCGAGCGACGGCTCAGTCGAAGCCGGCTGAAACGTTTCCGAGGAAGGGGGATCGACGGGTTGGGTGGGTGCGGAATCGGCCCCTCTTGCTGTGTCGGGCTGTCGTCCAGTTTCCGCCGGGACTTCCTGCGCGTGGACGCATTCGAGGAATCCCGGCATCGCCATGAGTACCGACCCAGCTAGACAGAGTGCACGGTAATCTCTGCCGATTGTTCGCGTGAACGACTGTCGCATGAACACCTCCCTTTGACTCGAAGGGTCTTGGTTTCCCGTCAGTTGGGTCTCCTGACTCGCGGATCTTTGCTTCCTTGCGCCTTCCCATGAATCGACGATCCACAGTGGCGTTATCGCAAGGTCACTCCCCGCTTACAGTGGCGGCACCGTGATGGAGTTGCACCATCTTCCCCGGCGCTGACGGTGTATCCTCTTGTCAATCCCTCCGCACGAATGTGTTGCACCCGTCATGAATATGGAAAGAGTGGGTGCATGCTCCCTCCGTGGGGTTCACAATTCCTTGGGACCCCGCTCATTCTTTCAAGTACGCAGCGTGATACGCCGTTGAGAGCGCGGTCATCGCGCTAAAGTCCCAATCAAAGATCAGGACAGCCGAACATTCGGACGCATGGGAAAGCATCCGTGTCCCATGCTGCACCACGAGACTCGAGGCGTTGGCAAAATTGAGCGTCTTCTCGGCTCCCGTCCGATTGCAGACAAATAATGGAAGACCCGTCTCTTTCGTCCGTGCTTCCCATTCTCCGTTCGGCCCGTGAATGCCCGGTCCCCAGGACGCCGGCGAGATGAACATCTGCGCGCCTCGTGATTTCAGCATGCTGGCGTGGTTCGATGTATAGAGGTCGCTGCAGATGAGGAGACCCACGTTGATCCCGTCGCATTTCACGGGTGCGCTTCCGTCACCCGGGCTCGACCATGACAGCGAATCACTCGCCACATTGATTTTGCGGTGCCTGCCGACGATTTCACCATCCGAGTTGATGACGAAGACTGAGTTGTAACATCGTCGCCCCTCTCGTTCAGGACAGGAAAGAAACACGGTCCGCCTGAGCGTTTTGACAAGGTGGCAAACGCGCTTCATCCATGGGTCAGGCTGCGGCTCGATCCAGTCGGTGCCGATCGTATGTGCAAACTGTAACCCGCTCACGGCCAGCTCCGGCGTGACGATCCACTGTGCACCCATAGCGGATGCGGCTTGAACCGCCTCCACGATCAAATATTGGTTCCGACGTATGTCTCCTGGAGCAATCGACAGGTGAAGAAGCCCGATTCTTCCCGCTCTCATTCTGCCCCACCCATCGTTATGCGTATAATCCAGGGATCCGATATCGTGACATCTTCCGCGTTGATCTCCTCTGGTGCGCTGAGCAAGGACCGAGCGTTGGGGCGCGCTCAGTGACTCAAATTTCCTGCCCCGAAGCCGGTGGTTCGACCCGGCAAGGTCACACGAGGCAGCTTTGAAACAGGGTGTTCATCCACCAGAACACGACACCGATACACCGCTTCCAACACCTCCGGTTCGATCACGTCTTGCGGACCGCCAAGCCGAACAAGACGCCCACGGTCGAGAAGAAGAATGCGGTCGGAATATTGACTGGCCAAATTCAAGTCATGAGAGACCATCACGATGGTCAGCCCTCGCTCCTGTTTCAGCCGGCACAACAACGCGCAACTCTCGATCTGGTATTGGAGGTCCAGAAATGCCGTAGGCTCATCGAGCATGAGCACGCGAGGATTCTGAGCGAGAGCCCGCGCGATGATGACCCGTTGCCGTTCTCCACCGGAAAGCTCCGTAACCGGACGCTTGGCAAGATGCCACACGTTCATGGTCTTCATCGCTTGCTGGGCCACCGCACGATCGTCTTGGCTCTCCCAACCGAAGCCAAAGTCCCAGCGCGCTCGATGACGATGAGGAAATCGGCCCATCAAGACCGTCTCGGACACCGTGAAAGGAAAGATCTGCTGCGTATCTTGGGGAACGTATGCGACACTCCGGGCGACATCTTCCTGCTGCAACTCGCGGAGCGGTTGTCCGTACAGCATGATCGATCCGTGTTGCACAGGCACGATCCTCGCCAGAAGTTTGAGCAGCGATGTCTTCCCTGACCCATTCGGGCCGACGATCGTGAATATCTCTCCGCACTGTATCGAACAGTTGAGGTCTTCCAGGACCCAAGGCCGGCTCGCCGAGCGCGAGGCCCCATATCGAAAATACAGTGATCGAATCTCATAAGCCTCCATGAGCCCGCTCTCCAACGAAGCCGTCTTCTCTCCACCGGTCACGGACGCGGTCACGACATGCGGTCCTTTCGCCATGCGAGCAGGTAGACGAAGAACGGTCCGCCGACCAACGCCGTGAGAATTCCGACGGGCAACTCGGACGGCGAGAGGACCGTGCGCGCCACGGTGTCGCTCACCATCAAGAATGCGCCGCCGACCAATGCCGCGGCGGGCATCAGCAGACGATGGTCCGCTCCGACGCCGAGACGGACCGCATGGGGAATCACCATTCCGATAAAGCCGATCATCCCGCTGTACGAGACGACCGCTCCGGTCAGCAAAGCCGAAAGGAGCAATGTGTATCGCTTGGTCCTTTCCGTATCGAGACCGAGCGACCGTGCCGGTTCGTCGCCGGACGTCATGATGTTCAAAGCCCTGGCATGCCTCAATAACAAGCCGAAACAGGCGAAGACATAGATGGCCAATACGATCAACGCCGGGTAGGCCGGCGCCGTCAACGATCCCATGAGCCAGGCCATCATCCCGAACGACCGGTTCGGATCCATGATGGAGGTGATGAACATGATGAGCGCCGAAAAGACCGCATTCAGGATGACCCCGGCCAACAGCACGCTGTGAACCGGCAGGCGCTCAGAGCTCACCGCCATGCGATACACGATCGCCAGGGCAGCAAGACCTCCCAGGAATCCGCAAAGGGGCAATGCGGACATCGTCAAGATCGTCGTGCCGACTCCGAACAGTACGGCAATGGAGACGCCGAGCGCGGCACCGCTCGATACGCCGAGTACGTACGGATCGGCCAGCGGATTTCTAAGCAAGGCCTGCAACGCCACTCCCACGGACGCTAAGGAGCACCCCGCGAGAAATCCGAGAACGATCCGCGGCACACGGACGTGGAAGAGAATCGTCGCCGTCGTCTCAGCGTCGGTGACGGAATCGCCGATGCTGCCGACGAGAATCCTCAAAATGTCGTTGAGTCGTATATATTCCGCACCGAACTGGAGGCATATGACCGCCGAGAAGACCGTGCACCCCGCCAGCATTCCGATGATCGCCATCCATCGCGACACCGTCAATGAGGAGGCCTCGAACATTCCGTGGTCCACGGGATCCGGGAGACGTGCGGGGTCTTTCGGCAGATCAAGCATATCCGCCGACGCGCGCGCTCGTTCAACTGAGGACGTCATGGCCTGGAAATCTCGGCATCGGCAGCGTAGGCCTCCGGATGTATGGCGCGAGCCAGATGTTCCAATCCTTCAACCACTCGAGGGCCGGGACGGTTTAGCGCATCGGACGGGACATCGCGGAACTGCCGGTTGCGAACGGCCGACAGGTTCGTCCACCGATTCCACTCCTCCTGCTCGCTCTTCGGAACGCTCTCCGCGAGACCGACGGGGAATATGAGGACTTGAGGGTCTTCCCTGAGCACCACTTCGAGACTCAGCCTCGGATAGGGAGAGGAACTTGCAGCCGCAATGTTGATGCCCCCGGCCAGATGGATCATTTGATGGATGTAACTGCCGGGGCCAACAGTGATCAGCGGATGGCTGTTGAGGACGTACAGCACACGCTTTTTTTCCCTGACGGTCAATCGGGCGGTCACCTCGGCAACCCGAGCGCGCATGGCACTCGTCACGGCATCGGATGCCGAAGTTCGGTTGAAGATCTTTCCCAGGCTTTGAATCTGTCCCAGAATATCCTCCAACGTCTTGGCCTCAAGCATGAAGACAGGGATTTTGAGCTCATCCAATTTGGCGAGAGTGTCGGCGCGGACAAATTCCTGCGGCGCCACAATCAGGTCCGGCCGAAGTGCTACGAGAGATTCGAGACTCGGACGAGCGTACCCGATCTTCGGTTTCGACAACGCAGCGAGGGGATAGTTGCAGAACTCCGTGACGCCGACGATTTCCTCGTCGAGCCCCAGCGCGAACAGCATCTCGGTGATGCTCGGGGCGAGGGAGACGACCCGAGTCGGCGGCTTGGCAATATAGAGTTTGCGTCCGGCATCGTCTACGAATGTGCGGACAGCCACGTTCGCCATGAACGGCATGCCGGTGAGGATGCCCTGTTGCCGTCGCTTCATGCTCTGTCCTTCATCTCGAGAATCCGCAACGTCAAAACTGGACACGATGAAAAAGACACAAAGTCCAATAACGCAGAAGAAATGGAGAGCACGTTCAAAACCGCTTTGCGGCAAGGCCGCAGAGTGCGAAACACCGAGACGCAATGTTTCCCCTACGTCGCCGGTGTTACGCGACTCGAGAACGCCGCAAGCCGTTTTCAATGTGCGAGAAATAAAAAATCCCCAAGGCCTGACAAAGACCCTGAGGATTGCACCCGCTTCTTCATCCTCGACTGTTCCCCAGCCCACGAGGGTCCAGCCATGCTCTCTTCGGGCAGGTCTTCTGGCTGATGGTTCGTCCTACTCCCCGCGCCTTCCCATCTCGTTCGGACGTGCCAGAGGCCCGTCCCAAAGACAGTGGCAACAGCGGGTTTCGTCCCCAATTACAGCGGCGGGACCGCGAGGGATTTGCACCCTCTTCCCTTGCCCGAGAGCGTCTCTTGTGGCGGCACTGTAGGAGAGCGGGACAAAACTTGTCAAGTTCATTATTGTTCGGCGCCCACGGGGTTTCACCCGTTGGCGCCTGCCTACAGGCGGCAATCGGATCCATAAAAGTGGCTTGGTATTGACGTTTTTTCGGATCGCTGGCGGTATAGCGTTTGCTCGTCGTTCCATCCGCGCCACGACCTCGTTCGACAACGATCTTGCAGGCCGCAGCCATGAAGCACCTCATCCTCCTCTTTGCGGGCCTTTGGCTGATCCTCGAAGTCACCGCCTTCATCAGGTTTCCGAAGCACGGCGCCATGAGCCCCTCGCTCGCACGATTGGCTGACGCGCCTCCTCACCGCGTGATTGAGCCCTATCGCAACGCCTACTTTTTTTTGATCGGGTTCGCAGCGGGACCTTCTTTCGAGCCTGCACAGGTGGGGTACGAAATCTGGGTGGAGTCGCGTGACACGGCCGCAGGGACGCGCTTCGACTATGACAAGCCGGGCCGGTTCGACCTTCATGTCACCCTTCCATTACGGCAGACCGTCCCGGCATGGGAGGCCGACGACGATCCCATCACGGCCTTTCGCGCAAAAGAATCGTCCATCGATATCTCGAGCGACCGCCATCGCGAGTTGCTCAAACGTTACGATCGCTGTTTGGGCATGCCGTTCGACGATTGGGGGTTCAGTCTCCGCGCCGTTCCCCGCTATGAGGACGTGATCACGGCACATCGGCTCTATATCGCCGGTGGGTTTGCACAGTCGCTCACTCTTGGCATGGATCGCCTCTACAAAGAACTCGGCTTCTGGCGCCTCGTCTTGCGGGAAGCGTCCACTATCACGACCAAGGTCATCGCGCAGGTCGTGATTCGGGACGACGCAACACTGCTGTCCCGAATGTTGTCGAGGCCGAGCATCGACAAGGCGATCTTGGCGAGAGTGATGCCCCTGGTCGTTCCGCTAAGCATCGACGAATACTCGCTGCGCTGGCCCATTCAGCACCAGATCGCGCTCTCGACGCGCGACCGCTCCGGAGCGCCGGCTCCGAGCCGGCCCGACAAGCAGCCGGATCCCGCCGAAACGTGGTTGACCGCAGCGGCGCACCTTCCTCCCGATGCGTTTCGCAACATTGAGCACCCGACAAACGGTTCCCACCTATCGAAATTGTTTGCGGCGCGCCAGACGGAAGATCTCTATGCGGCGTACTACGACGAGCTGATCCGAGTTTCCGGCTCACGCGGCGACCGAACGCCTCGCCTTCGGGAGGTCGACGGCAAAATGGGGCGAAACGTGGTCGAGCGGTTCCTGACTCCGATGCTTCAAGAGCCGGGATGGGAGCTATTTCTCTCCCAACTCCTGGAAACCGATGCTCACCTGCGCCTCACGGCGCTGCAGACACAACTTCGGAAACCAAGCACGACGCCATCGGTCCCGGCCAGGCTCGCGGAATTCGGCTCGCAGTATTTTGATCCGTTTACCGGACTGCCCATGCTGTGGAGCCCGACTCAGCGGAAGCTGTACAGCGTTGGAAGGGATCGGCTCGATGATGGCGGAGACGCATCCTTCGATATCGCGGTTCCGGCCGTCGTTTCAGTCTCGCACCCCAGTCCGCTCTCTCTTTCGCCGTCCTTCGGAATGAGGCGCCGCTGATTGGAGGATCCTTCGAGCATGGCTCGACATCACTCTTGTTCTGAGATATCGGCTATGTTACAGTCTGCGCGATCACCGATTAAGGAGTACGCCCGTGGCATACACATGCGACATCTGCTCGAAGAAACACCAGACCGGCCACAACGTCAGTCACGCCAACAATAAGACGAAGCGCTCGTTCAATCCGAATCTTCAGCGGGTACGCGCGAAGGTGAATGGCGCGACACGGCGACTTCGCGTGTGCACCCGCTGTCTTCGAAGCGGCCGCGTGACGAAGGCCGTCTAGGGTTCCACCGCCCGGATTGGTGTCTCCCGCCGACTCAGCTTACGGCGCTGACCAGAGCACGCGACCGGATCTATCTGTCAGTTTGATGGCGACCGGTTCGTCCGGCGACAGGCTCAGCTTTCTGCTGCCGTCTTTGCTCGTGAGTATCAGACCGACTTCGCCGTTTTGATCGAGTCCCAGCCCAGCCCTGGCTTTCCCGTTCGGATCGAGCAGCAAGAACTCCTGCGCATTGACGCCGTTCGGTTTCTGGGCCTCGGCCTCCCCCGCATCGAACACGCGCGCGCCCAGCACGCCCCCTATGATGCCGCCCACGAACGCGGTCACCACCACAAGCATCCATCGTAGCGTTGGCATGGCGTTCATCCTTTCTCGCTTGCCCATCGTCACCGGCTGGACTGGCGACGAACCTCGATTTCCCGGAGTGTTTGCGTATACGGCGAACAGATCTCTTTTGCCTTCGGAGGCTCGTCCTGGTACTTCGACAAACAGAGGCGATAGGCTTTCATCAGTTCTGCCTGCTCTGCCTGTAGATCGGCCTTCGTTTTCATGACGCGGTATTCTTCGTAGTAATGACAGCCGGCCAGGGACGGTATCGCGAGAAAGAAAAGGAGGCTGAGAGTTTTCAGGATCACACCGCCCGGCGAGCCGTTCACCAAGAAGGACGATATGGAGCGGGCGATGGGATTTGAACCCACGACAACTAGCTTGGGAAGCTAGGACTCTACCACTGAGCTACGCCCGCTCGACGGCAAACTTCGGGGATCCTACGCTCGAGATGAGTCTAAGTCAAGAAACGCGCCGTCATGGCCGCACTTCGATCAAGGCAAACTTGCGCCTGCCCACCTTCAAACGGTACGCCTGGCCCGACACCATGGTCAGCACTTCGTTCGCATCGCTGTGCTTGACCTGGTCGATTTCCAGTCCCCCTTGAATGATGAGACGGCGCGCTTCGCTCTTGCTGGGCACCAAACCCGTTCTCGCGACCAAATCCGTGACGCCGATGCGGTTTCCCTGCTTGAGATCGGCCTCGGATAACGCGAGCCGCACATCGGGCTCGTCGGGGAATTCTCTCTCCTGGAATTTATGCTGAAAAGTTTCGCGCGCGCGCTTCGCGGCGTCCTGGCCGTGATACCGCGCCACGATAAGCTCCGCGAGACGTTGCTTGCTTTCCATCGGGTGAGCCGTTCTGACACTCGCCAGATTTTCTGTGGTAAGGAGCTCGTAGTATCGCATCATCAGCGTGTCGCTAATGGACATGATCTTTCCGAACATGTCCGCCGGCGTGTCCTCGAGCGCGATATAGTTACCCACGCTCTTGCTCATCTTCTTGACTCCGTCCGTACCTTCAAGCAGGGGCATCGTGATGACCACCTGCGGCTCCTGTCCGTAGTCTCGTTGCAGATCACGCCCGACGAGCAGGTTGAATTTCTGATCGGTCCCGCCCAACTCGACATCCGCCTTCAGTGCGACCGAATCATATCCTTGAACGAGCGGATAAAGAAATTCATGGATGCTGATCGGTTTCCGCTCTTCCAGCCGCTTGTGGAAGTCCTCGCGCTCCATCATCCGGGCCACCCGATACCGAGCGGCCAGGCCGATCAAGCCTTCCGCGGTCATCGGTCGCATCCATCGGCTGTTGAATTCGATGGTCGTTTTTGCCGGGTCCAATATCTTGAAGATCTGCCGCTCGTAGGTTTTGGCGTTCTCCTGAACCTGATCGCGGGTCAGTGCTTTCCGTGTTTCGGACACTCCGGTGGGATCACCGATCAATCCTGTGAAATCACCGATGAGGAAAATGACCTGGTGGCCGAGATCTTGAAAGTGCTTTAACTTGTGAATGAGAACCGTGTGGCCGAGGTGCAGATCCGGCGCCGTCGGATCGAAGCCGGCTTTGACGCGCAAGGGCGTCTTCTCCTCCAGGGCACGGGCGAGCTTGGCTTCCAGTTCAGATTGCTGGATGACTTCCACCACGCCTCGAAGAATACGTTCCAACTGCCGCGAAACGTCGCTCATGTCTTCTTCCCCTGTTTCGCCGGTACCGCAGGATGCGTGATGCGAACCAGGCTCCTGATTCGCTCAAATTTCTTCTTCCCGATCCCTTTCACCTCGCGCAAATCCTCCACACGATCAAATGCTCCAATTGTTGTTCGATGCTCGATGATTCGGCCGGCGAGCACCGGACCGATCCCCGGGAGCGACTCGAGCTCTTCCTCGGTGGCGCTATTTAGATCCAGCGTGTGGTTGGTAGGAGTATCTGAAGAGGACGCGTTGCGCTTTGATGCCACGGCGCCCATCTTCAGCGGAGGTGCAGAAGGAACCACGTCAGCGGCAGGCTGCTCGACCGAGAACGGTGGCAGGGTCGCGACGGCGGAGTCTCGCTCCGATCGGACCTCTTCGGGGACTGTCCATCCTATCCAGAAGACCAAACCCATCGTGACAGCGATCATACAGAATTTCAGAAGCAATGAAGCGATCATGGGGATGCGTGTCTCGCGCGGTCCGAGGTTGGCAAAGCTTCTGGGACAAAATCCGGGAGCACCCCCTCGCTTGTCGCGGCAACCGGCTCATAGGGCAATCGAGCACGACTGCCTCGGAGTCCGCCGCACGCGCCCCTACGTGGCGGGCCGGGCAGGTGACCGTTTCTGATCAGAGTCGCGATGAGCCGACATCGCCGGCGCTACTCTTTTTGGCTCGCAAGGAAAGCTTCGTACTGTGCGGACGTCATCAATCCTTCAACCTCACCGGGATTCGCGAGGTCGATCGCAACTATCCAGCCGTTGCCGTAGGGGTCGCTATTGAGGGTTTCAGGATGGTCCTTCAGATCGGTGTTTACCTTCGTGATCGTCCCGCTGACGGGGGTATAGATGGTCGACGTAGTCTTGGTTGATTCCACTTCACCAATCTGTTGTCCCGCGCTGACGGTCATGCCGGTCTTCGGTAGATCGATAAAGACGATGTCACCCAGGGCTTCCTGAGCAAAATCACTGATACCCAGAGTGGCTTGCTTACCGCTCACCCGAACCCACTCGTGCTCGCGGTGATAGCGCAGATCTGCAGGAATCATCTTCCCCTCGCGGTGGTGATCACCCGACAAGCTCCATTTCCCTGAAGAAATAGGCGATCTCGGTCTGGGCCGTCTCCGGCGAGTCCGACCCGTGGACGGCGTTGTACTCGATGTTCGTTCCATGTGCGGCGCGGATCGTCCCTTTTTCAGCCTTCGCCGGGTCTGTGGCCCCCATCAACTCCCGATTCTTCTTGATGGCATTCTCACCCTTCAGCACCAGGACTACCACCGGACCCGAGGACATGAAGGTGCACAGACTATCGAAGAACGGCCGGGCTTTATGAACCGCATAAAATCCCTGGGCGACCGGTTTCGACATCAGCATCATTCGGATCGCTACCGGTTGCAGGCCGGCTTCCTCATAGCGGCGAATAATGTCTCCGATCGCGTGTTTTCTGACGGCGTCGGGTTTGATGATGGCTAGCGTTCGCTCACTCATTGCTTGAACTCTTCCTCCAATCTAATTTGAGTCACAGGATAAAAGCGAGGGCATTATAAGGAGGGCAGCCGATCAGTTGCAAGGATCACGCGGCCTTACGCCGAAAATTCGCTGGCAAGCTGTTCGGGCTTGAAGACTCCTCGTTCCGTGACAACCGCAGAGATCAAGCGAGCGGGAGTCACGTCGAAGGCAGGATTGAGGACCGCGACGCCTTTGGGCGCAATGGGACGGCTGCCATGTATCGTCGTGATCTCACTCGGGCTGCGCTGTTCGATTGTGATGTCGTCGCCGGACTTGGTGTTCAAATCAATCGTCGAATACGGAGCGGCCACATAAAACGGAATCTGATGGGCGCGGGCCAACACGGCGACGGAATAGGTGCCGATCTTATTGGCCACGTCGCCGTTTGCCGCAATCCGGTCCGCCCCGACAATGCAGAGGTCGATTTTTCCCTCTCGCATCAGTGCCCCCGCCATATTGTCCGTAATGAGCGTGACCGGGATCTTGTCTTCCGTCAATTCCCACGCGGTAAGCCTCGCTCCCTGGAGGACCGGACGCGTTTCATCGGCGATCACTTGAATCTTCTTTCCCTGTTCCCAGGCCGCACGTATCACACCGAGCGCCGTCCCATACCCGGCCGTCGCCAAGGCTCCGGCATTGCAGTGCGTCAATATCGTCTGTCCATCTCCTATCAATTGGGCTCCATGGCGCCCCATGGCCTTGCACAACGCGATATCTTCATCGTGGATGGCTTGGGCTTCGAGAACCATTGCAATTTTGACAGCAGATATCGGGTGGCCGCGCAATGCGGCGAGTTTCCGCTTCATCCGGTCGATGGCCCAAAAGAGATTGACTGCCGTCGGCCTCGTCGCCGCCAATTGGTCACCAATCGCCATGCCATGCTTGAAGAGAAGATCCCAATCGTCTGTGGAGAGAGACTGGATTCCGAGCGCAAGCCCCATGGCGGCCGTCACCCCGATCGCCGGAGCGCCACGGACCTTTAATTCACGGATTGCCCGTGCCACGTCCTCCACTGACCGGCATTCGACATACTCCACGTGCTCGGGAAGTCGGCTTTGATCTAGCAGCCGGACGACGCCGTTACACCATTCGACAGTCGGAAGCATCATGTCTTTGTAGCGGGAATAGGGATGGAGTGCAAGCCGGAAGCGCGCGGGATGAAGTCGTTTCGTGCTCTGGGGGCCGGGATTCGGGAAAGAGGAGGGACTCGGCTACCGACTATTGATTCTCTTGGCCAATGAAACGACACCGGCCGGCTGTTCGTCCATCTTTGCCAGTTCCCGCTCAAGCATCGCTCGTATAAAACCGCTCGTCGTATAGCCTTGCTGCTTCAATGCGTCCAATTGGCTCTTCAACTCCACCGGCAATTGTATGACGATTCGTACGAGCTTCGGCATCGGTTGCTCCTTGTCCTAGGAAAAGAACGTATGAGCGACGTTTTGCACAGGCTATGCCTTAAAGCCGTCCCGAAGCTCCCTAAGAAAATTCAACAGTTACATCACCGAAACTCGATCCATCTCGTCTGGACGCACCCAATTTCGTCTTTGGTATCTGTAATAGTGTACGGCGCTGAACGCGCTGGTAGCTCTACAATCGCTGGAGCCACTGCCGCCCTAACCGTTCCCAATTCGCCTTTTCAGAATCCCAAACCGACGATCGCCGTGTCGGCTGAAGACGATGGGATCGGGTGGTATGGAGTTCGAGCGAGGACTGTCGACGGCTTCCCGTTATCCAGATGCCACCGTCTCGATCCGTTCGCCACAGCGGGATGCCCAGCGACTCGTAGCTGTCCAAGACACTACGGGCAGGATGGCCGTAAGGATTATGTCGACCAACCGAGACGACGGCATGGCTTGGATGCATGGAGGTGATCCAGTCAGCCCGAAATGAACTCGCCGCCCCATGGTGCGGAACCTTCAGCACTTCGATAGGATCCGCCGAGGGAATCGTCATTCTGGCTAACGCCTCTTGTTCGACATCGGCCGGAAACAGTATCGTGTGGCCTCCGCAAGTCAATCGTGCCACGATCGATCGATTGTTCAGGTCTCGCCCGTTCTTTCCATTGCGGACGGCGCCGTCGCTCAGTGACACGGAGTCCGGCGGGTTTTCGATCGTCAATTCGCAATCAGGCGCGAACCGAATCGTTTCCCCCCGATGGGCCACATGTTCGATGAGCCCCCGCCGGAGGCGTGCCTTTTCCAGTCGATGATAGAACGTCTCATCCCGGGCGATTCCGATTCCCCAATAATTTCCAACGGGAAAGTGATTGAGCAGCCAAGCCAGGCCGCCCACATGGTCGAGCTGCGGGTGCGTTGCGATGACGTAATCAACGGCATTGATGCCTCGGTTCCAGAGAAACGGACCCACCACTCCCCTCCCCATGTCGAACCGTTCATAGGTCGTCCCTCCGTCGATCAAGACGACTTGTCCGTCGGGAAGTTCGAGTACCGTACTGTCGCCTTGCGCGACATCCAGAAACGTCACACGGAATCGCTCGCCATCGATCGACAAACGGGGAGACCAGCTCCACCAGAGCACACAGCATCCGAGGCAGGCGGCCGCGCTCCATCGGAATATGTGACGCGAGGGCCCGAGCCAGAGCAGGATCAACGTGCCGTAAAACAGCAGCATCGCGGGGATTGAAGGTGAGGCCAGATGCCACTCGGCCTTCGGCACGCGGGCTACGAGGTCCAGTCCCTGAATAAAGACTTCGATCAATCGCTGAATCAAATTACCGAGAGGAAGCGCAAGTCCTCCATGGATGAGTTGCCAAACAGCGGCAAACAGACCAATGGGTACCAGCACAAAACCCATGACCGGCACCGCGACGAGATTGGTGATCACGCCGAGCCAGGACACTTGATTGAAATAGAACGCCACGAGCGGCAAGGTCACCAGTGTAATCACCCAGCTCATCGAAACCATCGCGGCGGTCCACTTCAGCGTCGAACGAAACACGGATCGGTCGACAGATGATACGGCGTCCTCGACCCGGGAAAGCTCGAGCCAGGCCGCGATCGCGGACACCGAAAGGAAAGAGAGCTGAAATGAAATGTCGTAAACCGCCTGAGGATCATGGAGGAGAATGACTCCCGCCGCGAGAGCCAGTGCATGAAATATGCGCTGTTCGTAGCCGAGCCATCGGGCCAAAAGGGCCACAAGCACCATCAGCAACGAACGAACCGTCGCCAGTTCGGCACCGGCCAGACAGGCATAAAACACCACCGGGAACACCGTGAGCAGCGCCGCCACCCTGGTCGGTGTGATCGTGCGAGACAGCCGTAACAGCCAGCGCGCCGGCAACTGCAGCAGACTCTGTCGCGCAGCGACAAAGGCGAGGATCGCCACCAGCCCCAAATGGCTTCCTGAAATCGAGAGAAGATGCACAGTGCCCGTGACCATGAACGCATCACGAAGCTCGGGATCGAGGTATCCCCGGTCTCCCAGAACGACTCCCAGGTAGATGCCGAGCGCCGGCTGCCCTATCGTTTGAATTGCCGACAGACGGATGCTTCCCCGCCAACGATCGAATTGATTCCATACCATCCAGCGCCAGTCTCGCCCTCCGGATTCCACCAATTGCACGGCGTCCGGTCCTGAAACCGTGGTGACCGCTTCAACGCCTTGTCGTGCCAGATAAGCGACATAGTCGAATCCTCCCGGGTTGAGAGAGCCGTTCGGGGCACGAAGCTTGGCCTGAAACCGGATCACGTCTCCTTGGAACAGGGCCCGTTCCGGTAGGCGCCAGGTCACTCGAATGAGCCTGGCGGCGCTTCCCTCGCTCTCCGCCTCGCCTGATCGGACTGTCAGGACGAAGCGGTCGGGCGCCGGTTGGACCGGCTCAATGATACGGCCCGTAAGCTCCTGTACCGCCGGCCCTTCGTCATCAATCCCGGTTCCATGTCCTGTTCGCTCAACGGACCAGCTCCAGTATGCTATGCCGAGGAGCAACGACAGGAGCACCGCCGTCGCGCTTCGGCAAGCGACCTTGCCCGTTCGTTCGAGAAGAACGCTGCCGATCGCAGCCAGGAAAAGGAGCCCGGAAACGGAGATGGGGAAATAAGGAACGTAGGAACCGACGACGAGCCCGGCGATGAAGCAGGCGACGAGACAGGGGAACATGAGCCCCTTCGAACGGGTGCCGAGGAGGTCAGCCCAGATGCGTCTTCACGATCTCGGCGAGGCGGTCCGCTTCTTCGCGGATCAGCATATCCCGCTCTCCTTCGATCATGATCCGAAGCACCGGTTCAGTGCCGGAATACCGAACGAGCACACGCCCGCTTCCATTGAGACGGCGTTCACTTTCCGAGATGGCGGTCTGGAGTTCCGGCACGGATTCCAATTTCGGCTTCTTCGATACCTTGACGTTGAGCAGGACTTGGGGCACGGCGATCATGGATTTCGCCAATTCGGACAACGGCCTGCCAGTCCGCTTCATCAAAGAGAGGACTTGCAGCGCCGAAATGAGGCCGTCTCCCGTCGTATTGTGATCGAGAAAAATGAAGTGCCCCGATTGCTCTCCCCCAAAGTTGAATCCGTCCGACAGCATCCGCTCCAACAGATAGCGGTCGCCGACGGCCGTCCGAATCAAGGTGATACCAGCCTGTGCCAGGGCCAGCTCCAGCCCGAAATTGCTCATGACCGTCCCGACGATCGTGTTTTTGGCCAACTGCCCCCTTTGATGCAGATCGAGGCCGAGGGCGGCCATGATGTGGTCGCCGTCGATGACGTTGCCCTGTTCGCACACGAAGATGGCTCGGTCCGCATCTCCGTCCAGCGCGATTCCGATCTGTGCCCCGTGCTCCCTGACTGCGTTCCGGAGAGTTTCGGGGTGCACCGCTCCGCAGCCCGCGTTGATGTTCATCCCGTCGGGTTTATTGCCGATCACTTCCACCTTGGCACCCAGCTCGCGGAGGACGGTCGGGGCGACGCTATACGCAGCTCCATTCGCGCAATCCACCACCAGTTTGATGCCTTGGAAGTCCAGGTTTCTGGGAAGAAGTTGTTTGACGAATTCGATGTACCGGCCCGCCGCGTCGTCGATGCGGTACGCCTTCCCAATCGCGTCGGCCGTCGGTCGGAGATGTGCGATCTCATTCGAGACGATCAATTCCTCGATCCTGGCTTCCATCTCGTCCGGCAACTTCAGCCCGTCGTTCGAGAAAAACTTGATCCCGTTATCTTGATAGGGGTTGTGTGAAGCGGAGATCATGACCCCGGCGTCGGCCCTGAGGCTTCTCGTCAAGAACGCAATCGCCGGAGTGGGCATGGGACCGACTAACAGAACATCGACTCCCATGGAGCAAATACCCGAGGTGAGGGCCGACTCGAGCATATAGCCTGAGACACGGGTATCTTTTCCGATGACGATTTGATGCCGTCCGGCACGTCGCATGAAGAGATGGGCCGCTGCCCGTCCCAACTGCATAGCCGTCTCGCTCGTCATCGGTTCCAGGTTGGCCACACCCCGGACCCCATCGGTGCCGAACAATTTACGCATGTTGAGCCTGTACCTGTGAGAGGTTACGTTGTGCGATGGCAGCCGCGACCTTCACGACATCGCGCATGGGCGCGACATCATGAACGCGAATGATATGGGCCCCCCGGTCCACGGCGAGAGCCACGGCAGCCGCCGTGCCCCATAGGCGGTCCTCGACCGACCTCCCCGTAATCTTGCCCAGGAAGCCTTTTCGTGAAAGACCGATGAGCACAGGACGGCCGAATTTCCCAAAAGCGCGCAGTTGGGACAACAACTCCAGGTTGTTGCCTACGAGCTTACCAAAACCGATGCCTGGATCAAGAATGATCTGCGTCCTGGCGACATGATGCGCTTCCGCGTAGGCGATCCGCTCCTCGAAAAACGACGACACCTCAGCAACCACGTCACGGTAAAACGGCGCCTCCTGCATCGTGCCGGGAGTCCCCTGCATATGCATGAGCACGACGCCGGCGCCTGTGTTGGCCACCACGGTCGCCATGTCGCTGTCGCCCCGCAAGGCGGTGACGTCATTGACGATCGCCGCCCCCGCATCGATCGCCGCACGCGCCACCGATGCCTTCGTCGTGTCCACCGAGATCGGGATCTTCACGGCCTTTGCGACGGCGGTCACGACGGGAATCAGCCGCCGCCGCTCTTCTTGCTCGTCAACAGGCAATGATCCCGGTCTCGTCGATTCAGCGCCGATATCCAAAATATCGGCACCTTCTTCTACGAGCCGAACAGCATGCTCCGTCGCGGCTTGGGCTTGAAAAAAGTGGCCGCCGTCGTAAAAGGAATCCGGAGTGACGTTGACGATGCCCATGATGAGGGGGCGCTCGGCAAGCTGAACAGACCTCATTCGAGCTTGAAGCTCCATCCCTCCCTCACGATCCCCTTGTTAAGAGAACCTAAGTAGCAGACTTACACGATCAGCGAAAGAAAGACAATCTCGGCCTTAAGTGATTGGAAAGACGAGGAGGCCGGAAATTTGGTCGGCTGTCCCCGCCTCTCTCTGGCTCCAGTGCCCTAGAGTCCCGAGAGACGCGGGAGTCAGCGTGTTAGACGGGAACCGTTTGCGAAGAAGACTGCATCAGAATCTGATCGATCTCAGGCGCGTCCAGCACTTCGCGTTCCAACAAGGCTTCGGCCAACGCCTTCAGACTCGACATGTGCTCGGTGAGAAGGCGCTTCGCCCGTTCGTAGTTTTCGGTGACCAGACGCTTGATCTCGAGGTCAATTTCCAGCGCGACTTGGTCGCTGAAATCCCGTTTTGTGGTCAGCTCCCGGCCGAGGAAGATTTCTTCTTCCTTCCGGCCGAACGTCAGGGGTCCCAGCTTTTCACTCATACCCCACTCACAGACCATCTTCCTTGCCAGATCCGTCGCTCGTTCGATGTCGTTGCCCGCGCCGGTCGTGATGTGTTTCAGGACCAGCTCCTCCGCCACGCGGCCTCCCATGAGGATGGCGAGGTTGTTGTACAAAAACTCCTTGGAATAATTATGGCGGTCGTCGGTCGGAAGCTGCATCGTCACACCCAGCGCCCGCCCGCGCGGAATGATGGTCACCTTGTGCACGGGGTCCGTGCCCGGCAAGAGCTTCGCCATGAGCGCATGACCCGCCTCGTGATAGGCGGTGGTCCGCTTCTCCTCATCGCTCAAAATCATGCTCTTGCGTTCCGCGCCCATGAGGACTTTATCTTTCGCCATCTCGAAATCGACAGTCCCCACCTCTTTCTTGTTCTGACGCGCGGCCCACAAAGCGGCTTCGTTCACGAGATTTTCCAGATCTGCGCCCGAGAAGCCCGGCGTGCCTCTGGCAATTTTCTCGAGCTCGACGTCGGGGGCGATGGGCACCTTCTTCGTATGAACCTTGAGAATCTCCGAGCGGCCTCTCAAATCCGGGCGATTGACGACGACTTGCCGGTCAAAGCGGCCCGGTCTCAACAGGGCGGGGTCCAGGACGTCCGGACGATTGGTCGCGGCAATCAGGATGACGCCCTCCGTCGTGTCGAACCCGTCCATTTCAACGAGCAATTGGTTGAGGGTCTGCTCGCGCTCGTCGTGCCCGCCCCCCAATCCTGCGCCGCGCAGCCGGCCGACAGCATCGATTTCGTCGATAAAGATGATGCAGGGCGCGTGCTTTTTACCCTGCTCGAACAAATCGCGCACCCGGGAGGCGCCCACGCCGACGAACATTTCGACGAAGTCCGATCCACTAATGCTGAAGAAAGGCACCCCCGCTTCGCCGGCGATGGCCTTCGCCAACAAGGTCTTCCCGGTACCGGGCGGCCCGACGATCAAAACTCCTTTCGGGATGCGGCCTCCGAGCTTCTGAAACTTTCTCGGGTCCTTGAGAAACTCGATGATTTCGAGGACTTCTTCCTTGGCTTCATCAATCCCCGCCACATCGGAGAACGTCACCTTTTTGCGCTCTTCCGTGAGCATCCGGGCGCGGCTCTTGCCGAATGACAGTGCCTTGTTCCCGCCGATCTGCATTTGCCGCATCAAGAAGAACCACAAGCCCAGGAAGAGCACGAAGGGTCCCCACGTCACGAGAAACGTGATGTACCAGGGACTCTCGTCCGGCGGCTTTGCTTCGATCTGGACGCCTTTTTCCCGGAGGACCTTGACGAAGTCGGGATACTCAGCCGTGTAGGTTCTGATACGAGTCTTATCCTTGAGGACGGCGCTGACGTGATTGGACTTGATGATGACTTTTTCGATGTCGCCCTTGTCCAGTTTCGCCATGAAATCGCTGAAGATTACTTCTTCCTCAGGCGCATGGGTCGGCACGCTGAACAAGTTGAAGAGCAGGATCATGAAGAGGCCGACCACGACCCAGAAAAGCAGATTCTTTGCCCTGGAATTCATCCAGTTCTCCTTGCGGATGCGCTGTCGAGCGGTGAGATTGCTCTGAACTTTTGAGATGTTACCACAGGGCCGACAAGACTGACAACCGCTGCTCGTGAACTACTCCTGCTCGCCTTCCATGTCTAATACGGCAAGATAGGGCAAATTCCGATACTTCTGCTGATAATCCAATCCGTACCCCACGACATACTTGTTCGGAATCTTGAACCCCACGTAGTCCAACGGGACATCGATCGTCCGCCGTTCCGGCTTGCTGAGCAAGGTACAGACCTTGATCGACCGTGGCTTCTGTTTCGACAGGGTCTTGATCAAGAACTGCGCCGTGAGGCCGGAATCCACAATGTCCTCGACCAACAACACATCTTTGCCTTTGATGTTCTCGGTCAATTCCGTGATAATCTTGACTTTCCCTGATGTCTTCGACTGGGATCCATAGCTGGTCACGACGAGAAAGTCGACCCGCATCGGGATCCTGATCGCGCGCGCCAAATCGGCATAGAACGCGTACGCGCCTTTCAGCACCCCGATCAGCACAAAATCCTTTCCGGCGTAGTCCGCGGTGATTTGCTTGCCGAGCTCCTTGATCCTCGCCCGCATTTCTTCCTGAGTCACGATCGGCCGACCAAAGAGTCTCTCCATCCTGTCTATCCCGCTCCTTCCTCCATTCGATCCGTGATGGTGACGACGAGGCACCGCGTCGAGTCGGCGCGGACGCGAAACCGCTGGTCCTGCCGGAGGCCGGCCACCCACAGGATCCCCTGCGGGCCCTCCAGGACAGGAAACCGTTCCCTCTCGCGCCCGGCAATTTTCGAATCGGTGAAGAGATCCTGGAGTTTCTTACTCTTTCCTTCCATCCCGGCCGGGCACATCCGATCTCCGGGGCGCCAGGTCCGCAAATGAAGCGGAGCCGACGCGCGGTCCGCATCGAAGATCCCCACAGATTTTGCCCGCTGCCCCAGCAAGGATTCCGCCTCGAGCCTGCCGAGGAGTTGTACCCGAAATTGCGCTCCGGTTCTAGGCCAACGGACTGTCGATGGCACGGTCACGGGAACAATCAGTTCAACCGGATCAGGGATGGACGGGGTCGGCGCATCGCCAGTGATGGCATCCCCCGCACTCATGAGCACCATGGAGCCCAGCTGAAGGGAAGAGGACGGCCTCCCGGTCAGGCAAAAACGCCGGGCCATCTCGACGACGTTCAAGCTTGCCGCCCGTCCTTCGCTGTGATGCCTCTGCAACAGCATCCGGAGGACCCGCCGTTGCATGGCGATGGAGAGCGCGGCGAAGCCCGGCCGATCCAACCGACACCCGCCGCCGTCACGCACCGTCACAAGCCGTGCCCATTCCTGTTGGGCGAGGTGATCGAGATGCCGTTCGTCTTCGCACAACAGATCCGCCTGGCGCTGCAGGATCTTGATCGCGGCGGGCGCCATGCCGGCGACGACGGGCCATAATTCGCTCCGCAGCCGGTTCCGATGATAGCGTCCCATGGCATTGCTCGAATCGTTTCGATACGCCAAATGCTCCTCATCAAGAAAGGCCAAGAGTGCGTCCTTTGTGCAGGCGAGCAACGGGCGAACGATCAGGCCTTCCCGAATGAACGGCATTCCAGACAATCCGCTGAGACCGGCACCGCGCAGCATCCACATGAGCATCGTTTCAACTTGGTCGTTCGCGGTATGGCCGAGCACGATACGATCCGCGCCGATGTCAGCGGCGAGTTGTTTCATCCCCCGATAGCGGGCGAGCCGGGCCGCCTCCTGGATCGACGTTCGGCCTCGCTGTTTGCGAAGAGGGGGCCTCAGCACGACGAGCGGGATCTGCCGGGCTTTGCAGAAATCTGACACAAATTTTTCGTCGCCGTCGGACTCGTTTCCTCTCAGCCCATGATTGACATGCACGGCGGTCAGCCGGAGAGCCCACCGGGACGCAAGTCGGATCAAGAGCACCAGCAGCGCCGTCGAGTCAGGGCCGCCGGAGACCGCCACGAGGAGATGCTGCCCCTTGTCAAACAAGGCCCGGCGTCTGACAAGAGCCGTCACCTCTTTCAGCAACCGAGGACCACCGCGACGGGCCGCCTGAGTCGTCATGTCACGGCACTCCTTGGGATGGCTCGCGGAGAAGGGCCTTCGCCCGTCCAACGTCACGAGCGATCTGGGCCGAAAGTTCCTCGGCAGATGCGAACACCAGGTCGCCTCTCAGGCGCTCGACGAATTCGACGGTCATCGTTTGTCCATAGAGGACCGCGGACTGGTCGAACATATTCACTTCGATCAATCGTTCACCCGCGCCGAATGTCGGCCTCGTCCCAATGTATGCGACGGCGTCATGCAGGGCGCCCTCCGTCCCCGCCCTCGCGGCGTACACGCCGTCCGGCGGGATGACGCGCTGCGCCGGAATCGGCAGGTTGGCCGTGGGCCACCCCAGAGACTGTCCCCGCTGTTCACCCCTGATCACTTGTCCGCTGATTGCGTAGGCCCGTCCCAGCAGGGCGGCGGCACGATCCATCTCTCCGGCGAGAATCGACTGCCTGATCCTCGTCGAACTGACCACCGCCCCGTCCAGCATGACCGGTGGAACGGGATGGACAGCGAATCCGTACTGTGCGCCGAGCCGCTGAAGGTCCGCGATACGGCCGCTACGTCCTTTGCCGAACCGAAAATGCCCACCCACATAGACTTCCGCCACGCCAAGTCGCTCATGGAGCACCATCCTCGCGAATTCCTCCGGTGCCATCCCGGCGAGCGCGGAGGTGAACTCCAAAAACACCACTTCATCGACGCCGGCCGCTTCGAAGTGCGCGAGTTTCTCTTCCGGACTCGTGAGAAACCGCAGGTCCACCTGCGGAGCCAAAATCCTCACGGGATGCGGGTCGAACGTCAAGACCACCGCCGTGCCGCCCGCGTGCCGCGCAGCTCTCACGACCGTGTCGAGGAGCGCCCGATGTCCGAGATGATGCCCGTCGAAATTCCCGATCGTCGCAACCGGGTACGGCCTGGGACGTGCATTCGACAATCCCCGCGTCACGGTCAGCATCGGGTCAGTGCAGCAACCGGGCGGCGTCTTTGGCGAAGTAGGTCAGGATGAGATCCGCTCCAGCCCGCTTGATCGACAGCAGGGATTCCATCATCGCCCGGCTTTCGTCGAGCCAACCAGCCCGCGATGCCGCTTTGATCATGCTGTACTCGCCGCTCACCTGATAGGCCGCGATCGGAAGAGTCGTGTGGGCTTTTGCCGCGGCCACGATGTCGAGATAGGGCAGCGCGGGCTTCACCATGACGATATCGGCCCCCTCCTCGACATCGAGCAGGATCTCCCGCAGCGCCTCGCGGGCGTTGGCCGGATCCATCTGATAGGACTGACGGTCTCCAAACTGAGGGGCAGAGGCCGCGGCGTCGCGAAACGGCGCATACAAGCAGGAAGCAAATTTGGCGGCATAAGCCATGATCGGCACATCGGCAAAGCCGCCCTGATCGAATTCCGCGCGGATGGCCGCGACTCGACCGTCCATCATATCCGAGGGCGCGACCATATCCGCTCCGGCTTGCGCATGCGTCCGTGCCATGGCCCTGAGGCATTCGAGCGTTTCATCGTTGAGAATGCGCCCCTCTTTCACGATGCCGCAATGACCATGACTCGTGTACTCGTCGATGCAGACGTCCGTAATCACGATCAGTCCCGGCACCCGGTCTTTGACGGCACGGATCGCCCGCTGTACGACCCCGTTTGGATCGAAACCGGAACTCCCCCGCTCATCCTTGCGGTCGGGAATGCCGAACAGAATCACGGCCGGAATTCCCAGGCCGGCGACTTCGCCCGCTTCCTTGACCAGCAGGTCAATGGAAAGTCGGAACTGGCCCGGCATGGATCCGATCTCTTCGCGCCGATCCCGCCCCTCCATCACAAACAGCGGGTAGACGAAATCGGCGGGCGACAAGGTCGTCTCCCGGATCATGCGCCTGAACCCCTCGTGCTGTCGTAGCCGGCGCAGCCGTTGAATCGGGAATGCCATGTTATTTTCTCGGCAGATTCGTCAAGAACACCACCAGATCGCGGACTGAAATCATGCCGACCAGCTTCCCCTCTCGCGTCACGCCCAGATGCCGAAGGTGGCTCTGCGCCATCAGGTCATTGGCATCCAACAGGGTCTTGCTTTCCTCGATCGTCATGAGCGGGGCGGACATGATCTGCTCGACCGTCGTCTTGTTCGCATCGGCGCCGGCCGCGACGACCCGCCTCACCATGTCGGTATCCGTGATAATGCCGATGATGTCTTTGCCATTGGTCACGAACAAACTGCCAATCCCACGGTCTCTCATAATGCGCGCGGCCGTCTGGGCATCCGTATCGCGCTCCACCGTGACGAACCTCTCTTTCGGCACCATGAACGACTTCACCGGGACCATGCAATCCTCCCTTGTCTGTCCTGCAGTTGGTTACCCCACCGCGGCGACCGCCGCACCTGTTTTGCTGAAATGCCGGACAATGGCGTCGGCCAGAGCCGGAACCGTGTTCTCCGGCGGCAGAATGCCGACCGGCAATCCATAGTCCTTCACGGTCTGCGCCGTGATCGGCCCAATGCAGGCCACCAGACATTGGGCGAGGAGACGGCGAGCCGGCTCCGGCCCGCCGGTCAGCTCCACAAAGTTCCGCACGGTGGAAGAGCTCGTAAACGTCACTACATCCACCCGCTGATCATCGAAGGCCTGCCTGAGCGCCTCGACCCGGTCACGAGGAACGACCGTTCGGTACACCGGCACCACATCGACCTGAGCCCCCATGCCGCGGAGTTGGTCGGGCAAAATCTCGCGGGCCGCTTCGGCGCGGGGAATCAGAATACGCGCTCCTTGCAAATCGATGCGCTTGAATGTTTCGAGTATGCCTTCCGCTTGATACTGCTGGGGAACCATGTCGGCGATCAAGCCGTGCCGCTCGAGCTCTTCGGCAGTTCGGGGGCCGATCGCGCAAATGCGCAGATGCGCGAGCACGCGCACATCGCTTCCCGAATTCTTCAATCGACTCAGGAAGGGCCCCACGGCATTCTTGCTGGTCAGAATCAGCCAGGCGTAGTCCCGCACATGCGCGATGGCGCGGTCGAGCGGGTCCCAACTGACCGGAGGAACGATGTCAATCGTCGGGATTCCGATCGGTTCGGCTCCGTAAGCCGAGAGCAGCCGTGAGAATTCGCCAACCTGGTGCTTCGGACGGGTCACCAAGATCCGTTTCCCGAACAGGGGACGGCGCTCGAACCAACTGAGCTGATCCCGCAAGCGAACCACCTCCCCGATGACGATCACCGTCGGAGGTTCGAGTCTCGCCCGCTCCGCTTTCCCCACGATGTCGTTCAAGGTGCCGATGAGCGTCCGCTGATCCGCTCTCGACCCCCAGCGTATGAGGGCCACGGGCGTCTCTCCCGCTCTCCCGCCCTTCAACAACCGTTCGACAATCGTCGGTAATGTCTTCATCCCCATCAGAAAGACAAGCGTGCCGGAGCTTCCGGCCAATTTCGGCCAACCGACAACGGACCCGGGCTTTGCCGGGTCCTCATGCCCGGTCACGACGGTGACGGTCGATGCCAACGTACGGTGTGTGACCGGAATTCCCGCATAAGCAGGTACCGCCACGGCCGCCGTCACACCAGGCACCACTTCAAACTCGATGCCCGCGGCCGCCACGGCCTCCGCTTCCTCGCCACCCCTGCCGAACACGAACGGATCGCCCCCCTTCAACCGGACCACGACCCGGCCCGCCGATGCCCGCTCGATCAGCAATCGATTGATGTCCGCCTGTTCTTGGTACTGTCCTCTGCCTCGGCGACCGACGTAAATGCGTTCCGCTTGGGCAGGCGCGTATTCCAGCAGACTTGGGTTGGCCAGGTAATCGTACAGAACCACCTGAGCTTGCTCAAGACATTCCCTCCCCTTCAGTGTCAGCAGGCCCGGATCTCCGGGACCTGCCCCGACGAGGTACACCTTTCCCTTGCGGCTGACGGTCATAGTGCTCTTCCGTAGATCGATTCGAGAATTTTGTCTCCCCCGCGCGCCAGCAAGCGCTCGGCCAAGTGCACCCCGAGTGACTCGGGATCGCCGCTGGCTCCTTGCAGATGTTCTCGAATCACGTCACGGCCGTCGAGCGACGCGACAAGTCCCTCCACCCGCATCTCGGCTCCGCGGAGCGTGGCATGCGCGGCGATCGGGACCTGACAGCCGCCCTGCAGCCTCTGGAGCAGAGCCCGCTCGGCCAGTACGGTCATTCTCGTCTCCTCATGATCCAACCCGCGTAGAAGCCCGCGCAAGAATTCGTCATCCTGCCGGCCTTCGATGCCCAAGGCCCCCTGGCCGATCGCGGGGAGGCAAATGTCCGGGTCCAGATACTCCGTAATATGGTGATCCCAGCCCAGTCGCCGGAGTCCCGCCGCCGCCAGGACGATCGCGTCAAATTGTCCTTCCCGCAGCTTCCGAAGACGCGTATCCAGATTGCCTCGGAGCGTGGTAATCGAAAGATCCGGCCTGGCCTTCAGCAATTGCGCCTGCCGTCTGAGACTGCTCGTGCCGATCTTCGCGTGACGCGGCAGTTCGGCAAATCCTCGTGCCTCCCGGCTGACGAGCGCGTCGCGCGGGTCTTCACGCTGCGGAACGGCGAGCAGCGCCAGACCGGGCTGCAACTCCGCCGGAACATCCTTCATACTATGGACCGCGAGATCGATCTCCCCGGAAAGCAGCGCTTCTTCGATCTCCTTGACGAACAGACCTTTCCCGCCGACCTTGGCGAGCGGGACATCGACGATCTTGTCCCCAGAAGTCTGGATACGACGCAGCGTGATCGAGACGCCGGGCGCCAGCTCTTGAAGCCTGTCCCGGACCCATTCGCTTTGATGGACCGCCAGTTGACTGCCTCGAGTCCCGAGTACCAGGTTGCGGCGTGGATGCGTGAGCGGCGCCATAGAAAGGAGTCAGTCCCCGGCGCCCCGATGTCCTTGGTTGGCCCCCAACGCCTGTCCCGAACCAGGAAGTTTTTCATCATGAGCGGGAGGCTCTCCCCGGGAGGCCGTCCCCCGCAAGTCGCGATACGAGGAGGACACCAGGAAGTAGCTCGCGAGCCCGAGAATCGAGAGCAGGTACACCACGAGGTCCCACCGGAAGCCTTCCTGGATGCGATAGTCGAAGCCGCAGGCCGGACAATCGGGAAGCGCTTCACGTCCGAGGTAGGCCTTTCGGCATTTCGGACAGGTGAACAGTTTTGGGCCTTGAGCAGCGAGCCCCATGGCCTGCTTATTCCAATTTCCTGCGCAGCGCGGCTTCCGCGGCCTCGCTCTCGTCTTTGAGCAACGACGCGCCTCCGTTGATGCCCAGCGCTCCCGCCTCGGTCAGGTTGAAGAATCTCCGCGCCGCCTCCACGAATGCCGCTCCGTCGGCCGACGCCACTTCGGTTTTCAGCGTGACCATCGTGTGGTGAATCAGCTTGTTGACGATCGAGGACGCCATCCCTTCCACCAGCTCGCGTTCATTCGGAGAAAGGTTCGATAGCCGGCCGATCACCTTCTCGAGTTCCGCACGCTTGATGTCCTCCACGCGGCTCTTGAGCGCCACGATCGTCGGCGTGACCTCGAGCGAACGGAGCCACTGCCGGACCACCACTACCTCGCCCTGCACCATCCGTTCGGCCTTTTCCGCCTCCTGCAGCCGCTCTCCCCGATTTTGCTCGACGCGAAACTTGAGATCGTCGATGTCGAAGAGAAACGCGTTGTCGACATGGCGCACGGCCGGCTCGATATTGCGGGGAACGGAGATATCGATCAGGAACATGGGCCGGTTCATGCGCAATCGCAGCGCCCGCTGCACGTCTTCCGCGCCGACGAGGTAATGGGCGGCGCCGGTCGACACGAGCACGATATCGGCCGCCGCCATGTCTTCCCGAAATTGCTCGAACGGCACGGCGGTTCCTGAAAAACGATCCGCGAGCTCGACGGCGTTCTGCGGATTCCGCGTCGTGACGCGGACGTTCCGTACGCCGCTCGCGATAAAATGACGGGCGGCGAGCTTGGCCATTTCCCCCGCGCCGACCAGCAAGACAGTTCGTTCACGGAGGTCCGAGAA
Organism: Nitrospira sp.; assembly: GCA_035760745.1. Classification (GTDB taxonomy): domain Bacteria; phylum Nitrospirota; class Nitrospiria; order Nitrospirales; family Nitrospiraceae; genus Nitrospira_C. The sequence goes on from DASTSI010000236.1 coordinate 36,118, forward strand.
AATCTTCTTCGCCAGCTCCACCGCCGCGTAGCTGACCGAGACCGCGGTCTCCGCGATCTTCGTATCCGTTCGCACCCGTTTCGCCACGGAGATCGCTTTCTTCACGACTTTGTTCAGAATCAACCCGGTCGCCTTGTGCGCGAGCGCCGCATCGAAGGCGTCTTTGATTTGACCGAGGATCTGCGACTCTCCGATGATCATTGAATCGAGGCTCGATGCGACGCGGAACAAATGCGTGATGGCGCGGTCGCCGCTCTGCCAGTAGAGATGGGGCGTGAGCTGTTCAGAGGACAAGGACAAATGCGCGTCGGCGAGAAATTCCTGGATCCGGCCGTATCCCTGCTCGAGCTCGTCCACCACGGCATAGACCTCGACCCGGTTACAGGTACAGAGCAACATGCCCTCGCGCACGCCGGGGTATGAGCAGAGCCGACTCAGCGCTTCGCCGACCCGGCTCTCGGGAACGGCCAGCTTCTCCCGGATTTCCACCGGGGCGGTTTTGTGACTCAATCCGACGACGACGATGTGCATATCAGGAGACGGATCCGAAACTCTTCAACACCACGCCCATCAACGTGAGAATGACGCAACCGAACCCGATGATGGTCAGGTACGCGGCGCGCTTCGCCCGCCATCCCACCGTGAGCCTCCCGACGAGGACCACGAAATAAAACAGCCAGGTGACGATGGCCCACGTCTGTTCGGGATTCCAGTTCACGTAGGCGCCTCGCGCGAATTCAGCCGAGATCGCGCCGGTGATGATGCCGAGCGTGAGAAGCGGAAATCCCATGACGATGGATTGCTGATTGAGATCGTCGAGAAAATCCAAGGCCGGAAGCTTGGAGTACAGTACATTGAATCGTTTGGACTTGAGCAATCCGTCCTGAATCAGATACATCACCCCCGCGACAAAGGCGACCGCGAAGCCGACCGTTCCCAGCATGCTGAGCGTCACGTGGACCCATAACGTACGAAACACGGGCTGAAGAGTGGGAACCGTCTCCGGCAGCGCGGCAGCGGAAACGAGGGACACGAGCGCAAGCGGTAGGATGAACGACCCCAAGATATGCAAGCGATGCCGGAATTCCACGGCGAGAAAGACGAGAATCAGCATCCAACTGAAGAATGACAGCGCTTCGTGAAAGCTTGGGGGGGACGCGCTGGCCCCCACCATTCGTGCGACGAGGGCGAGAGTATGCGCGGCAAAACCGGTGGCCGTGATGCTGAGTGCGACGGTCGACAGCGCTTCGGCCCGCCGGAGCAACAGCGCCAGGAAGCTCACGGTCGCGGCAAGATATAACGCGATCGTGACCATGAAGAACAGGGCGGCCATGAGCGCCTATCTCCTCAAAATACAAGGACATTCCGACCGGAAGTCTTGAGCGGGAGATTATAGCGACGATGCGCAAGCCGAGTCAACCAAAGGGCGGGCGTTCCAGGCCCACCGGCACGGGGCCCGCAGGCACCGGTACGCTGTTCCTGATCGGTCTGCCGATCGGCAATCGGCGCGATACGTCATGGCGAGCGATCGAGACATTGAAACGCGTCGCACTCGTCGTGGCTGAAAGCCCGCGCGCGGCGGAGACGTTCTTGATGGCTCACGGCATCCGCACGACGATTACGAGCTATGGCCCCTACCATCTCCGGGACAAAGTCTCCGTGCTGCTCCAACGGCTCACCAAAGGTCAGGACCTTGCGCTCGTCTCGGACAGTGGCATGCCGGGCGTTTGCGACCCAGGAGAGATGCTGGTGGCGGCGGCCCACCGCAGAGGGATCCGCGTCGCCGTGATTCCCGGCCCTTCGGCCGTCACGGCGGCACTCGCCTGCTCGGGCTGGAACGGCAACGCCTTTGTTTTTGAGGGACGCCTGCCACGGACCCGTGCCCGGCTGCTTCGGTTCCTGAACCGGTTCAGCGCCCAATCGCAGACAGGCGTGTTTTTCGTCGAACCGCTGAAGCTTCCCGTGGTCCTGGAAGCCATGGTCGAACTGTTCCCCTCCAGGGAGGTGGCACTGTGCGTGAATCTCACGGGCCCCGAGGAGACCGTCGTGCGGGGCCGGCCCGCTCGCCTGCTCGCGCGAGCCAAGTCGCTGCCGCTGGATGCCGAGGTGACGATCGTCGTCCGAGGAAGGACTCGGGCCGGGAAAACATCTTCGACGAGGAAGGGTTAGACAGGGACGTCGATCGGGAACATCGCTAATCGGCGCGACGCCGAATCGTCACTCGAAAGGCTCCATCGAGCGGTTCTTGAAGCAGCACGGTATGACCTTCGTTCGCGACGCTTTGCGGGACGTTGCGAATGGGATCGCCGGCATCGAGAATCACGCAGAGTACCTGCCCTTCCTCCATCGTTTCGAGCTTGAGCTTCGTCTTTACGAAATTGTACGGGCAGATCACTCCGCGCAAATCCAGTTCGGCGTCCGGCACTGCGATCTGTCTGTTCCCGCTCATCCGCTGGTTCTCCCGATGAAATCGTACCAGGGAGCCACGAAGGCCGCAAGGCGGCTGGTTGCAGACAAAGAAAAAGGGGGCAGCCGCTCGGCTGCCCCCTTTGGAAGGGTCACTGCTCTCGTACTTAGTTCAGGCCCTTGACCAAATTGGGCTTGGAGACGTCAGCGCCGTAATCAGACTTGTTCGGCACTTTCGTCTCAGGTGCAACCGTCTGATATCCCCATCCCGGCTGCGGCTCGCAGTTCCAGCAAGGAGCAGCGCCGGTGAACTCCGCGATTCCCGTCGTGACGTTGCCAGTGGCCGTGCCCGGAAGCACCGCGCCGACGACGCCGCCGGTCATGCTGCTGCTGGTCGTTTCAATGCCGCGCTCGGTCATCGGGTTCGGGCGCTGTCCGAGGCCGCCGAAGCCCGCGAGCTTTTCGTTGCTGCGCAGAACGGAAATCTCCCGGACGAGTTTGCGTCCGGTCCCGAAGGGTTGCGCCGCAGAGGTTTCCTCATAGCCGGTGATGATGACGTCGTCGCCCGCCTGCAACGCCCTCACCGCGTCCATGTTGGTCTTGTCGTCCATGTACACGGTCAACGAGCTCATCGCTCCCGTCCCGGCGCGCCCTTCATCGTGAGAGCTGCCGCCTGTTTCGAGATGAATTTTTCGACCGGGAACGTCGATCGCCAAGACACGTCCATAAAACGTTTCGGGCTGGGACAGGCGATCAAGGAAATTGGCCCGATCGAAGGTGGTCACGCGAGTGCTGGAGCCAGACACGTCTCCGACTCCCACGCCGACGCCCATGCCGGATTGGTTGGACTGCAGGCGTTCCTGAGCCATAGCCACACTCACGGAGCCGACAAGAAGTATTGCCGCTCCTAGTGCCAACACGTTACGCATGTGCTGCCTCCTTGGTGAGTTAGAAGATAAAGGAAATGACGGTCGACAAAATGGCCGGATCATGCACACATGAGGACGTAATATGTTCATCATGCTAGGGGCCGGACTATAGGCCACCTGTCAAGCGAAGTCAAGGGGGGCCGCGCGCTTAACTCGTCGAAATTATCCCGAGAAACCGCCATTGAAACCATCCTCGCCGGAACCGCATGGTGCCCGGAGGGAGGGTCGAACTCCCACTCTCTTGCGAGAACCGGATTTTGAGTCCGGCGCGTCTGCCAGTTCCGCCATCCGGGCACGAAAGGGCGTCACTTCTAACATGACGCCTCACAGGGGTCAATCGGACCTTTTCTTGCGATGAACCCCAATGTTACAATCGGCGTACGATCTTGTTTCAATTGATGAAGAGGAGGATGCCCTCACTATGACTGTCGTGCAATGCGTGACTTGCGGCCAAGCCGGAGAACCGATCACCGATCCGCTGTTCATGGGAAAGCTCGAGACGGAAATCAAGTCGAAAGTGTGCAAGCCCTGCTGGAAGAAATGGGAATCCATGCGGGTCATGGTGATCAATGAATACCAGATCAACCTGGGAGATGAAAGCGGGCGAGAGTTGGTGAAGAAACAAATGAAGGCGTTTCTGAAAATCGGGACCGAGCAGACGGACACATCCAAACTGGATCAGAACTACCGGCCTCCGAGCTAAGCAGTCCTCCGCGAAAAGCACCCGTCTGCTTCGCCCCGCCGTCAGCCTGCATTCGTTGACAGTGTAAAAATAGACATGCTAGAGTGCGCTCTTTCCGTTCATCGTGTCGCGCGACGACGCTGCCGGAAGTCGGGTTTGCCATGATCACCCAAATGCATCTCAAAGGGTTGATGTTCGACCCCTACAACAACGCGTATATCGTCGTCTTGCGGGATGAGGACGGGTCCGAAATGTTGCCGATTTGGGTGGGGAGACCGGAAGCCGGCTCCATCAGCATGGCCTTGGAAAACGTCAGCCCTCCCCGGCCGATGACGCATGATTTCATGAAGGCCTTTTTGGACGCCTACGACGCGAAGGTGCTGAGCGTCGTCATCACCGATCTGACGGAACATACCTATTTTGCCAAGATTCATTTGATGTACGGCGATTCCGAATATACCGTCGATGCCAGGCCCAGCGACGCCATCGCGTTGGCCCTTCGCTGCAACGCTCCGGTCTTTGCGAGAGAGACGGTGCTCAACAAGCAAAGCTCCGAGGAGCTCGAGCAGTGGCTGGAAAATCTGAAACCCGAGGATTTTGGGAAACTGGATCCCGGCGACGAGAAATAACCGGGCTTTTCACATGAGCGAGCAACCATCGTCACCGCAGCAGTCCCTCATCGAGTACAAAGTCGACCGCGTCCTGGACGAAACGAACACGGATACCAAGATCGTCGTCCTCGCCCGGCAGGAGGGGGAGCCCGACACGTTTCCGATTTGGGTGGGCGCCGCTGAAGGCCATGCCATTAAGCTGGCCCTCGATACGACGGTGACGCCTCGGCCCATGAGCCACGACCTCATCAAGAGCTTCGCAGACCATTTGGGCGTCTCCATCCGCCGCGTCGTGATTACCGACGTCAAGAACAGCACCTATTATGCGACGGTGTACCTGTCGAACAACGGCGTGGAGCGGACCTTGGATGCAAGACCCAGCGATGCCTTGTCATTGGCCCTCCGCACCCACTGTCCCGTGTATGTGACCCGGGACGTTCTGAACCGGCGCAGCACGGCCAACCTCGACGCCTGGTTGGCGAAATTGGACAAGAATATCAGTGAACAGCAGCGAGAAATGCGGGAATCGTGAACCACAGGTGAAGGAGCGAGTGCGAGCGATGTCGACCTATTTGCAGAAGCCACTGGACGTGCAAGAAAAATGGTACCTCGTCAACGCCGAAGGCAAGACGCTGGGTCGGCTGGCCGCCCGGGTGGCCGCGCTGCTTCGCGGGAAGCACCGGCCGACGTTTACGCCGAATGTGGACATGGGGGATCATGTCGTGATCGTCAATGCCGAAAAGATCCGGCTCACCGGGGACAAGATGCACACCAAATTGTACCGGTCGCACTCCGGCTACCCCGGCGGGTTGAAAACCGCGACGGCGCAGCACGTGTTTCGGAAGGACCCGACCCGGTTGTTGACCATGGCGATCGAAGGGATGCTTCCCAAGAATCCGCTCGGGAAACATATGGCCAAGAAGCTCCGTGTCTATGTGGGCACCGCCCATCCCCATCAGGCTCAACAGCCCGAGTCGGTGAGCCTCTGATCTTCGGCCTACCGGCGGTGATCGCGCAGTTTCACATCCATTCAAGAGGAGACACATGGCAGTAGCGACTCAATATGCGACAGGACGGAGGAAATGTGCGATCGCGAGAGCGTGGGTCACCGGCACGTCCGGCGACATCACGGTCAATGATCAGCCCCTGGAAAAAGCCTTTCCCCGTTTGACGCTCCGACAGATCATCCAATTGCCGCTCGAGCTCACCGGCGTGGCGGGCAAGTTTTCCATCAAAGCCACCGTCCAAGGCGGCGGACCGACGGGCCAGGCCGGCGCGCTGCGTCATGCGATCGCGCGGGCGCTGGCCGAGATGAGCCAGCCCCTGCGCGGCCCGCTCAAGAAGGAAGGACTCCTCACGCGGGACTCACGAGTGAAGGAGCGCAAGAAATACGGCCAGAAGGGCGCGCGGAAGCGGTTCCAATACTCCAAGCGCTAAGCGCCGAAGCGTCGATCCAGCAAAAAGGGAAGGCTTCGGCCTTCCCTTTTTTGTGTCCGCCGCTATAAACGTTTTTACCTGAAGCCCGCCGCGCGGCGGACAGGTGGAGTCATGAGGAAGATCCGAATATCGATCGCCGGAGCCAGCGGCTACGCCGGGGCGGAACTCGTGCGCCTCGCCGCCTTGCATCCCAATTTCGAACTCACCGCGGTCACATCGGAAAAATCCGCGGGCATGCCCGTCGCGTCGGTCTTCCCGAGTCTCGCCGGGTTGGTCCCGCTCTCATTTCAGGCCCTCAGCCCGGAGGCCTTGCTGGAAAAAGCGGACGCCGTCTTCCTCGCGCTCCCTCACACGAAGTCCTTGGAGGCGGTCGCGGCTTGCGCGAAGTCGGGCAAGAAGATCGTCGATCTCAGCGCGGACTATCGCCTGAAGGATGCGGCTTCGTACCAACGGTGGTATCAGACTCCGCACACGCATCCGGCGCTGCTTCATGAGGCGGTCTACGGCCTGCCCGAACTCCATCGCGCGGAGATCGCGAAGGCCGCGCTCGTCGCCTCGCCGGGTTGCTATCCCACGGCGGCCATCCTGCAGCTCGCACCGCTGTTCGCGAAGAATCTCGTGCAGCCGAACACCGTGGTCATCGACGCCAAGTCGGGGATTTCCGGTGCCGGGCGCAGCCCCGCCCTGCCCTATCATTTCCCCGAAGCGCATGAATCGCTCGAGCCGTACAAGATCGGCCTGCACCGCCATATTCCCGAAATCGAGCAGGAGCTCGGACTCCTCCTTCCCGGTTCGTCGGCCGCGTCGCCGAGTCCCGTCGCGCTCGCCTTTACGCCTCATCTCGTCCCCATGAACAGAGGGATTCTGAGCACCGCCTATTGCCGCCTCAAGAGCGCGGTCGCGTTGCCCGATCTTCGTGAACTCTACCGCACCTATTACAAGAGCGAGCGATTCGTCAGGTTGTATGAAGACACCGTCCCGAATCCCCGCTACATCAAAGGCAGCAACTACTGCGATATCGGCGTGTATGCCGATGAGCGGGCCGGATGGGTGATCACCGTCGCCGCCGTGGACAACCTCGTCAAAGGGGCGGCCGGTCAGGCCATCCAAGCGATGAATCTCATGCTCGGACTCCCGGAAGAGACCGGCCTGCTCGCTCCCGCCGCCTATCCCTGACCCTGACCATGTCTCGATCCCGCAATGCGCTCCAGCAGTCGTCCGGCGTCACCGCTCCGATCGGCTTCCGTGCGGCCGGCATCCACTGTGGCATCAAAAAGAACGGAGCGCTCGATCTGGCGCTGGTGGTGTCTGAGCGGGAAGGCCCGATCGCCGGGGTCTTCACCAGGAATCAGGTCGTCGCAGCGCCGGTCACGCTCGACCGGCAGCATCTGCGCCGCGGGGTCGGCCGCGCGATTCTCGTGAACAGCGGTAATGCCAACGCCTGCACGGGAACCGCTGGAATGGCCGCGGCCGTGAAAAGCGCCCGACTGGTGGCCCGCGCCCTGGAGGTGCCGGTCCACCAAGTCTTCGTCGGCTCGACCGGGGTCATCGGGAGGCGGCTGCCGATCGAACGGATCGTCAAAGGTATTCCGCTCCTGCTTGGCCAATTGAGCCGCGGCGGAGGGCCGGCCGCGGCCAGGGCCATCATGACGACCGATCTTCGGCCCAAAACCGTGGTCGAGCAGGCCCGCGTGAACGGAGCACTCTGCACGATCGGCGGCATGGCCAAGGGCTCGGGCATGATCCATCCCGACATGGCGACGATGCTCGCGTATGTGACCACGGATGCGGCGATTGCCGGATACGCGCTGCAAGAGGCATTGCGGAGGGCGGTCGACGAGTCGTTCAACTGCATCACCGTCGACGGAGACACGAGCACCAACGACACGGTGCTCTGCCTGGCGAACGGCCTGGCCGGAAACGCCACGATCCAGAGGGGATCGGCGGCCTACCGGCGGTTCCTCCGCCTGTTGACCGAGGCATGCCAACGCCTGGCGCTGTCGATCTGCCGAGACGGAGAAGGCGTGACGAAGGTGGTCAAGATCGACGTCGCGGGTGCCAAGACCGCCGCGCAGGCCAGGCAGGTCGCCCGGACCATCGGCACTTCCAACCTCGTCAAGACGGCGCTCTTCGGCGAGGACGCCAATTGGGGACGGGTTATGGCCGCGATCGGGAGAGCGGGGGTGCCGATCAACGCCGCGAACGTGTCGCTGTCGTTCGATGACGTGCCGATGGTCAAAGGCGGCGTCGGGTTGGGACTCGGCGCCGAACGACGGATCGCAAAGGTGTTCCGACAGAAGGAATTCGCCATTCGGGTCCGGCTCGGGCAAGGCACGGGACGCGCCCACCTGTGGACCACGGATTTGTCGTTTGATTACATCAGGATCAACGCGAGTTACCGGTCCTGAGCCTCGAATGCTTGATCTTGTAAAGGCCGGGGCAATCTGCTAATGTTCCAAGGCTTTGGGCTGGACGGATCGACCCGCGGCGCATAATCCTGTGCGCGGCGGACCAATCAATTCCATATCGGCGCGTGCGCGCGCCGCTTGGCTTGGGAATAAGGGGCTGGGTCCCCTCGCCCGTCAGTGCGGGTGCTCTGCAAGCCTTGAGGGGAGGTGAAGGCATGGGAGTCGTGACGATCAAGGAACTGTTGGAAGCCGGCGTGCACTTCGGACATCAGACGAACCGCTGGAACCCGAAGATGAAAAAGTTCCTCTTCGGCGAGCGCAACGGAATCTACATCATCGATTTGCAGCAAACCGTCGCGCGCATGGACGAAGCCTATGCCTTCGTCCGCGACACGGTGGCCTCGGGCCAATCGGTGCTCTTCGTCGGCACCAAACGGCAGGCCGCGGACATTCTCCAGGAAGAAGCGCTGCGCGCCAACATGTTCTACGTCAATCAACGATGGCTCGGCGGGATGCTGACGAATTTTCAAACCATCCGCCGGAGCATCGACAAGATGAAGAAGATCGAAGGGATGCTCGCGGATCCCGCGCAGCACGGGCTCACGAAAAAGGAGATTTCGCAGAAACAGAAGGAACTCGTGAAGCTCCAGAAGTTCCTGACGGGGATCAAGAACATGCGCGGCCTTCCCGGCGCCGTCTTCATTCTCGACACCCGAGTCGAGCGCATTGCCGTGCAGGAAGCGACGCGGCTCGATATTCCGGTCGTCGCGATCGTGGACAGCAACTGCGATCCCGACAACATCACCTATCCGATCCCGGGCAACGACGACGCCATTCGGTCCATCAAGCTGATCACGTCGAAGATCGCCGATGCCTGTATCGAGGGCAACCACCTGCGCACGCAGCGCGAAGAAGCCGAGTTCCAGGCAAGCCCGGCGGGGGACGACAAGCTCGCCGGCGCGACGCTGGCCGGAGCCCCCGCGTCATAACAGGCCGCTCATCGGGACGGTTTCAAGAACTCTATTGACCAGAGCCGGGGCGAGCGGCGTTCCACGCGAGGGATGGGCGGGCACGAGTCTCGGTGATCAAACAACCAGCATGTAGAGGAACGATAGGTATGGCAGGTTCAAGTCAGCTCGTCAAAGAACTGAGGGAAAAAACGGGAGCCGGCATTCTGGATTGTCAAAAGGCCTTGCAGGAAAGCGGCGACAACGTCGACAAGGCGGTGGATTACCTGCGTCAGAAGGGCTTGGCGGCCGCGCAGAAAAAGGCCGGGCGCGAGACGAACCAGGGCTTGGTCCATGCCTATATCCACATGGGCGGAAAGATCGGCGTCCTGATCGAAGTCAACTGCGAAACGGATTTCGTCGCCCGCAACGAAGAGTTCAAGGCATTCGTCAATGATCTGGCGCTGCAGGTTGCCGCCGCCAAGCCGATGTACGTCCGGCGCGAGGACGTCCCGGCCTCGACGATCGAGAAGGAACGGTCGATCTCCGAAGGACACGCGAAGGAGATGGGCAAGCCGCCAGCCGCCTGGCCGAAGATCGTCGAAGGCAAGCTCGAGAAATTTTACCAGGAGAACTGTCTGCTCGAGCAGGCCTTCATCAAGGATCCGGCCGTCACGATCAAAGATCTGCTCTCGCAGAAGATCGCCAAGATCGGCGAGAACATGAACATCCGGCGGTTCACGCGCTATCAACTAGGCGAAGCATGAGCCCTGCCAAGTACCGGCGCATTCTCCTCAAAGTGAGCGGGGAGATGTTGGCCGGTGAGCAGGGATACGGAATACAGCCCTCGGTGCTCGAAGGATTGGCCGCGGAAATCGCCTCCGTGGTCGCCCTGGATATCGAAGTGGCCGTCGTCATCGGGGGCGGCAACATTTTTCGCGGCATCGCGGCCAGCGCTTCCGGCATGGAACGGGCGTCGGCTGATTACATGGGCATGCTGGCCACCGTCCTGAACGCGCTGGCCCTGCAAAACGCCCTGGAGCGGGTCGGAGTGATGACTCGCGTGCAATCCGCCATCGAGATGCGCCAACTCGCGGAGGGCTATATCCGCCGGCGCGCCATCCGCCACCTCGAGAAGAAGCGCGTCGTCATCTTCGCCGGGGGTACCGGCAACCCCTACTTCTCCACCGACACCGCGGCCGCGCTCCGGGCGATGGAAATCGGCGCGCAGGTCATCATGAAAGGCACGAAGGTCGACGGCATCTACGACGCCGATCCCGTCAAGCATCCGGCCGCGAAGAAATACCAGGACATTTCGTTCCTCGCCATCCTGAACCAGAACCTCAAAGTCATGGACGCGACGGCGATCAGCCTCTGCATGGACAACAACCTGCCGTTGATCGTCTTCAACTTGAAAGAAGCGGGCAACTTCAAACGCGTCGCCAGCGGTGAGGCAATCGGGACGCTGGTCACCGCCGGTCAGCGCTAACTCTCGGAGACCGCCATGTCACAAGCTGCTGCAATCCGACAAGCCATGATAGGAAAGATGGACGGCGCGCTCGAGCATTTGAAACGCGATCTCGCCGGGCTCCGGACCGGTCGGGCGTCCGTCGCCTTGCTGGACAATGTCCGCGTCGACTACTACGGAACCATGACGCCGCTGCGGCAGGTGGCGAACTTGTCGACGCCGGAGGCCCGCCTGATCACGATCCAGCCGTGGGAACCGCAGCTGATCAAAGAAATCGAAAAAGCCATTTCCGCTTCCGGCCTCGGCGTGACGCCCTCGAACGACGGGAAGATCATCCGGGTGCCGCTTCCTCCCCTCACCGAAGAGCGGCGGAAAGAGCTGACGAAGATCTGCAAGAAGCACGGCGAGGACACCAAGGTGCATGTGCGCGGCTTCCGTCGGGATGCCAACGAAGAGTTGAAGAAACTCCAGAAAGATGCCAAATTGACCGAAGACGAGCTGCGGAAGGCGGAAGCCGAAGTTCAGAAGCTGACCGACCAATACACGCAGAAAATCGACGATGTCATCAAGAAGAAGGAGCAGGAAATCTTGGAAGTGTGACGGTCCTGCCCTCCTTCGCTCCCGCCCCGACTAACGACGCTCCAACCGTGTCCACCACCTACGCCCAGGTCAATCTCGCATCCCTGGGCCATAATCTTGAGGAAATCCGGCGGCGGCTCGCACCTTCCTGCGACATCGTGGCGATCGTCAAGGCGAACGCCTACGGGCACGGCGCCGCGGAAACGGCTCGCGAGCTGATCCGGCTCGGCATTACCCGGCTCGCCGTCGTCTCGGTCCCCGAAGGCATGGTCTTGCGCGAGGCGGGCATCACGCGGGACCTTCTCGTGCTCGGCATGATCGGCGACGAGCAGCTCGCCGACATGGTGGCGTTTCGATTGACGCCGGTGGTCAGCGACAGCAGGCGCCTGCCCGCTCTGGCACACGCCGCTGCGTCCAAGAACGTCGCCCTGCCGATTCACATCAAGCTCGATACCGGTATGGGCCGTTTGGGCCTCTCGCCTGAAGAGATCCTGCCGGCCTTCGAGCAGCTCGAGGCATTCAAGTCTCTCCGCGTCGAAGGCCTGATGACGCATCTCGCCGATGCGGACGGAAAGACCGCCGAGCAGACCGAGCGCCAACTCGCCCGCTTTCGGGAGACGGTCGAGACGCTTCGGCGGCGCGGGATCGACGTCCCGCTCGTTCACGCCGCGAACAGCGCGGCCATCGTCCGGTTTGCCGAGGCGCATTTCTCGCTGGTCCGGCCGGGCATCATGCTCTACGGCTACCATACCCTGCCCACGTCGGTGCCGGCGCCGAACCTGAAACCCGTGCTGTCGCTCAAGACCGCCGTCGGACAGGTCCGGACGCTTCGATCCGGCACGACGGTCAGCTACAACGGAACCTTTACGGCGGGACGGACGAGCAGAATTGCCGTCCTGCCGATCGGCTATGCCGACGGCTACAGCAGGCGACTCTCCAATCGCGGAGCGGTGCTGATCCACGGTCGCCGCGCTCCCATCGTGGGCCTCGTCTGCATGGACATGACCATGGTCGACGTCACCGATATCCCGGAAACCCAGGTGGGCGACGAGGTCGTCGTCATCGGCCGTCAGGGAGAGGATGCGATCTGGGCCGATGACATCGCGGAGTGGACCGGAACCATCCCCTACGAGGTGCTCTGCTCGATCGGACCGAGAGTGCCCCGGGTCTATACCCGTCTCGATTAGAACAACATTCTGACCGACAGACCTCCTGTATGGAGCGTCGTGTTGTAGAGGCCGTTGACCGTGGGATTCCGGTTCCCTGCCACCGTCCGGTTCTCATACAGTGACGCTTGATAGGACAGGTCGAGTCCGATCGCCTTCGTCCTGACGGATCCGAAGCCCCAATTCCCACAATCGATCACACCCAGAAACGAGCCCCCGCGACGGCAGAGTACCCCTGCCCCTCCGCCCACGATATGGACATCGGCGGACGGGATTCCCGGGTCGAAGGTCTGATCGGGCATTTGGGTCTGCTGGTGCGAGTATCCGCTCCGCACGGCCAGGTCCCACCCCGGAAGCGACTCCAGCCTCATCCATTTGTATTCGGTCCCGATCAGCACCGCATAGGTGCTGCGCCAGTTGACCGGCTGGGGAATGGCCACGCCGTTCGCAAGATGCACGTCGAGATTGCGGAACGATTTCCATCCGACGTAATCGACGTCCATTTCCAGCTTCCATTCACGGGCATCGGTCCTGACGGGCCACAGGGCGACCGCGCCCGTGATGACCTGCGGCAGCACGAGAGTGGCTTCCGCATCCGAGAGCTTGGCACCGTTCGCAAGAAGCGCCCCTCGAAGGTGCATGGTGGCCTGGCTGCGGTACACGATCCCGACATTGGCGAGCGGCCGGCCTTCGGCATCTCGGACCGCCGTATAGAGCAGGCTGGCATTGAAGCCGGCCGTCGTATCCTTTCCAGACAATTCCACCCGCGCGCCTGCGGGGATGCCTTGGCCTCCCGCCCAGATGAATTGGCGCTCGGCCTGGCCTTCCCCAATCAATCCGGAGAACGTATAGATGTCCGCACCGAGACCGACCGAGAGCGTATCGGTCAGCCGGTAGGCCACCGTCGGCTTGATGTCCAGGAGCGGCAACGCGTTGAACACGGTCGCCGTCCGAAAGGGTCCATCGGTAGGCCAGCGCGTGAGCGCACCAAACGGAACAGTGAGCCCGATTCCCGCCGTGAGTCCGCCCGGAACCGAAACCCCCAGGTCTTGGAGATTCGCCGTCACATACAGATGGGCGGGAGGGGGCCAGGCGAGGCTCCCGTTTCGGTCGCCGGTGGCAGTCACGCCGCTCGGACTGGTGAACCTCGTCCTGCCGCCGGATAACAGCGCCCCGCCCATGAATTCGACGCCGTGTAACTGCGTCATGCCTGCGGGATTGTAGTGGAGCGCGGAAGGATCATCCGCTTGTGCGGCGAAGGCATTGCCCATGCCCGAAGCCGCGGTGCCTTGTCCCTGGATGCGAGGAATCTGCGCCGAGACCGGTGGGACCGAGGCCATTGCGAGGACGCCTGAGATTGCGGCGACCCAACAGGCAGCGCCGGGGCGCCATCCGGCCCGCTTCCGGAGTTCGCTCGGTGCGCGGACCGGTCCCGCTGCCCCCGGTCCATCGCCGATCATCTACGGCGCTCCCCGCTCCGCCGCCTCGGCCGCGCCGAACCAGGTCTCGACGACCTGTTCCAGCTCATCGGCGTCGAACGGCTTGAGCAGGTAGGCCTGCGCGCCCATGCCGATCGCTCGCACGGCGATGTCCCTGGCGCCGGAGGCCGTGACCATCACGATCGGCGTCTGATGGTCCTTCTGCCTGATCCGTTTCAACACTTCCATGCCGTCGAGCGAGGGAATCCCGATGTCGAGGATGACGCCCGCGAACGGTTCCGTTTGGACGGCTTCGAGGGCCCGGAGGCCGTCGCTCTCACCGCGCACCTGATGGCCCCTGGCCCGCAGCCGATCCTCGAACAGTTGCCGGATGTCCGCGTCGTCATCCACGACGAGCACCGGCAACAGCCGTCCGATGAGGCCGCGCCCCGGCACTCCTTCCACGGAGCGCAAGGGCAGCATGACGGAAAACTGCGCTCCACCGCCGGGGGCGTTCCTCACCTCGATCGCGCCGCCGTGCAGTTCGACCAGCGTGCGCACGATGGACAGCCCCAAGCCAAGCCCCTTGGTCCCCGTCCGGGTTTTCAGTTTGAAGAACGGATCGAAGACCTTGTCCAAGAACTCTTCCGGAATGCCGGGGCCCGTATCCGAGACCGACACGGTGGCCGATCGGCCCTGCTGCCTCACGGTCACCGTGATGCAGCCCTGCTCCGGCGTGAACTTGACGGCGTTCTGCACCAGATTCGTGACGATCTGAAACAGCCGATCACGATCCGCCCAGACCAAGAGCGGGATGGGCGACAACAGCGCCTCCAATTCATGGCGTTTGGCTTGCGCCAACGGCCGGAGCTGCTCCACCGCATCGGCAACCGTCTGAGCCAGGTCCAGTTCGGCGGGAACGAGCTCCAAGCGACCCGTCTGAATTCTGGTCCGGTCCAGCAGATCCTCGATCATCCGGATGAGCCGCTCGGAATTCTCCAGCACGCGCGACAGATAGCGCTGCTGCTTCTCGGTGACCGGACCGGCCAATCCGTCCGACATGTTCTGGAGAAACCCTTTGATGGAGGTCAGCGGCGTCTTCAACTCGTGGGAGACATGAGAGAGAAATTGCGATCGGAGGCGGTCGGCCTGTTCCAGCTCGGCGGTCCGCTCCTTGACCTTGGCCTCGAGGCCGATGTTCAGCTCTTCGATTTGCTGATAGGCGGCCGCATTGTCGAGCGCGCTCGCGACCTGGTGGGCGAACGTCACCAGGAGCTCCAGGTCCTCCAAGGTCAACGAATGCTCCTGCATCCGATCCACCATCAAACAACCCAAGATTCGATCCTTGGTCTTCAGCGGGACCACCATGAGCGACTTGGTGCCCGTGAGGATGGCCAGCTCTCGGTTGTCGTGATGGAGACGGTCCCACACCGCCCGCACGTCTCCGATCAGAAGGGGCTTGCCTTGGAGCAACACCATGCCTTCCGGCGAATCGGGATCGGAGATGACGGTGACTCTCGACCGGGCGAAGACCGCCACCTCCTCGGAGACGCCGACGACCCTGGCATCCCGGGAGACGCCTTGCTGCGAATCGTAGAAGGAAATCATCGCCCGGTCGAAGTGCAGATCCCTGGTCAACGTCTCGAGCGCCGATTGAAGCAGCGTTTCCCGATCAAGCGTCGAGCTGAACAAGAGCCCGGCTTGGTGCAGCACGGTCAGGTGATTGATCTTGCGGCGCAGCTCGATCCGCGTCTGCTCCTGTTCCAGGTAGGCCTCGCGCAATTCTTCGTGCCGCGACTCCACGCTGCTGAACTGTTCTTTGATCACGAGTTCGCGCTGCGCCCGCTCCCGGCGGAGGCGCCGATTGGTGAGCGCGGCCGACGCGAGAAGCGGCAGCACCCCTGCGAGGATGATGTCCCCCCAACCCGCTCCCGGGTGCACGAGCGCGAGGCTCGAAGCGGCCAGAGCTCCGGAACCGGTCCCCCACAGCGACCAGGCGATCGGCCTGCGGGACTCCGGGCGCCATTTCACCTCCCATTCGCAGTACTCGTCCCCCGAGACGATGCACGCCCGATCCTTGACCGTGGAAGGAGGCAGCAGGCGCAGCTTTGCCGGCACCATGGCGATCCGGCCCTTCGTCGATTCGCAGATCTGCCTCGCGCAGGCGCGGCGATACGGACCGAATTGTTCGAGCACGCGATCCGTCAAGGTCAGTCTCAGCACCGCCGAGGACTCACTCACCTGGATCACCGTATAGTCCAGTTCCTTGGCAAATTGCTTTGCGAAGTAGGGATACATGCGATGAATCTGCGCCAGGCTGAAAGGGCGGCCCAACGCTTGGATCAGCGGCGAAATGTGCTTCTCGCGCCCGACGTTCAAATAGAAGGCCTCATCGCCCGACAAGCCGCGGCAAAACTCGCGCAGGAACGACGTGAATTCGTATGAGTAACTGTTCCAGACATTCTTCAGTTGCTCCGGACTGACGTGGTGCGAATGGTCACGCAGACGCTCGTTCAACAAGCGGCACAGTTCCGTCGTGGATCGGGCGGCCGCTTCCGCACCCTGCGTCGCGGCGATCCGTTCTTCCATATAATCGACGTTGTCTCGGATGATGATGCCGCTGACGTCTCGAATCCGCTCCCCTCGC
>DASTSI010000237.1:0-5486 GCA_035760745.1 Nitrospira sp.
GCAGGCTTGCTGGCATTCAGCATGATGCCAATCACCATTTGCAATGCTGCGAGTGACAAAGCGACACCGGAACCCCAAAAAGGCGCGGAAGGCAAGGCGTTGGAAAATGACGTGAAGTCTCAGACCGATGAGGCGATCAAACAGAAACGCAAGGAGATTATTGATGAAGCGGTCGCGGCCTTGACAGAGACCAAGAACGCCTTAAAGGCGCTGGACGAAAAGAAGACCAAGGACGCCTTAGCGGCTCTCGAGCGTGCCAGTGGGAAGCTGAACATCGTGCTCGCCAGAGAACCCAATCTTGCGTTGGCGCCGGTCGAGGTCGAGGTGATCGCACATGACGTTAACATTGCATTGGATGAGATCAAGAAGCTGAAGAAGCAGGCCGAAGAATATCTCGAGGACGGACAAGTGCAAAAGGCTCGCAGGTTGCTGCGTGACTTGGCCAGCGAGATTAACATCAGCGTGACGAGTCTGCCACTGAAGACATATCCCACCGCCATTGCCGCCGCGACGGCGCTGATCGACCAAGGAAAAATCGAAGATGCGAAGCTGGCCCTTGAAGCGGCCCTCAATACGTTGGTCGTGACCGATCATATCATTTCGTTGCCACATCTCCGCGCCGAGGCCAAGCTCACCAGAGCCGAGGCCCTGGCGCAGAAGGAAGGGCGCTCCGAAGAAGACAATAGGAATCTCACAAGACTACTCCACGAGGTGCGAGAGCAGCTCAAGTTCGGCGAGGCCTTGGGCTATGGGACCAAGAAAGACCACAAAATGCTGTACGCGGAGATCGATCAGATTGAAAGCAAAACGAAGGACGGCAAATCCGGTAAGGGATTCTTCGCTGACGTGAAAGAGCGTTTGTCCGAATTGAGCCAGTCCATCTTCGGCTGATCTGGGATGAACACATTCGCTCAGGCGTTGGCCGAGTTCCTGTGATCGGAATACGGTGCGGATTGATATGTTGGAGTACATGGAGAAACGTGCGGTTGCTCGTCTTATCGGGGCACCACCTGGCTTTATCGGTTGTGAGGAAGCTAGCCAGTTGAGCGAAGCCTTTCGACGGCGGCCGTATTCGGTTGTTCTGCTGGACGAGGTCGAAACGCCTCACCCAGACGTCTTCAACCTTCTCCTTCAAGTTATGGACGATGGCCGGCTGACCGATTGGCGGGGCCGAACCCTGCCCAAGCAGGAACCGGTGTGGGAGCGTTACACGGGGCCTGAGCGCGGCGAACCATACACGCAAGGCCACTGATTTCGGCGATACGCCACGAACAACGCAAGGAGGTCACGATGAACCTGATGCGGATGGTGCCATCTCGAGAGCTCGAAGAAATGACCGAGCGTTTTGCACGCTTGATCGGTCGGTTGCCGGCAGAGCGAGACAACGGTGAGGGAAGGGAGATGCTGGCGGTCGCGGATTGGGCTCCTGCCGTCGATATCGTCGAGGACGACAAGGAGTATCTGATCAAGGCCGAACTCCCAGAAGTGAAGAAAGAAGACGTGAAGATCATGGTGCAAGACGGCGTGCTCACGATCCAGGGCGAACGCAAGAAGGAAGACGAAGGAAAGGGCAAGAAGTATCACCGCATGGAGCGGCCCTACGGACGATTCATCAGGACGTTCACCTTGCCGGACGATGCCGATGAGACCAAGGTGATGGCCAAGTTCGAAGAAGGGGTGCTAAGGGTCCATGTGCCGAAGTCCGAAAAAGCCAAGCCTCGAGCGATCGAGGTCAAAGTCGCCGCATGATCAACAAAGCTCGATTGCTGTTCTGCGTTCTCGTTCTGGGAGTAGCCCAGTTGGGGGTCGATGCGAATCCGCCTCAGCCCCGCGAACTCCCTCGGCAATTTCAGGGAGCATGGTTGGGAATGACGATGCCGGAATTGATCAGTCGCCAACCCAACATTGCGGTCACCAAACGCACCAACTTTGCCACGGTGACGCTGATTGCCAATCCACAGGATCGCTACATCCAACGAATCGTGTATCGGTTTCACGAAAACGTCCTCTATGAAATCGAAACCAGGTATCGTCCCGACCGACTGCCGCAAGGTCCGTCTGGGCTCCTTGCCCGCTTGAAGCAAGCGTATGGACCCCCCACGATCGACCGCGAAAACGAACTGGACGATGCACGGGCCGGCATCATCAGGCGACGCACCATCTGGGAAGATGCCAAGACCAGGATCATGCTGCTCGAGCGTGAGTACTTGCGGGATGGGAACAGTGTGACGGAGATCAGTTTGACTATCACCGATCTTGCATTACAGCGTCGCCGTGATGAGGCACAGGAAAGACAGGTAAATCGCAAAATGCAGGAGGTTCCGATCCCACAGCCGGAGGCTTAAGGCGCGGTGGACAGGCGTTCACATGTGGCTTGGACTGGTGCCGAGGTATGCAAGAAGTCCAACGCATGGTGAGGTGACGAACACGGGCCGCGGCCGATGTGCCGGTGAACGGAGGGAGGCGCGCCGGTGTTAAATCGGACGGAGTCCAGATGAAACAACAACTGACCTTCATCAACTGCAAGGACGAGACGCACCTGCGTCGTCTGCTGAACCAGCTGCTTCGTCGGCTCGATCGGCAGCTGTCCGTCGCCAAGATGTCCGAAGCCGCGTTTCTGCATGGCATCATCGAAAAGAACCCTGCACATCAGCGCTATCGCATGACGGCCGTGCTCAATGTGCCTGGGCGGACACTCGTCAGTAAGGAAGACGGTCACGACGCAGTGCAGACCATGCGTGAAGCAGTCAGCGAGCTTGAACGGCAAGTGGCTAGACACAAGGCGTTCCTCCGCTACGAACCGCTCTGGCGGCGACCTGCTCGGCGAGCGGCCCTCGAGCGAGAGCGGTTCAACCAGGCCGCCGCGCAAGGCCCTGCGCGCGAATGGCTGGGGGGGTGGATCCTATCGCATCTGGAGATGCTCTATAACTTCGCTCGGCGGGAGATCGCTGCGGCTTTGGCTGTCGGCGATCTCATGCCAGGGGAACTGGACGTCGAAGATGTCGTGGATGCGGTCGTCGCGCGCGCGTTGAACCAGGCAGATCGCCGTCCGGTGGACCTTCAGGTTGACCGGTGGCTCCTTAAACTCAGCCTGGACTATCTGGATGAAGAATTGGCGCGTCTCAAGAAAGAACGATCCCTCATGCATATTGAGGAAGATATACCGGAAACACCTCCACGCGAGGCAGTCGTCACTCTAGGAGATGAGATCCTTGACTACTATCAGCCTGATGAGGATCTGCGGCTGGAAGATGTCATACCGCATCCATATATTCCGACACCGGACCAGGTGAAGGAATGTCGTGATTTGCAGCGCTACGTCAACCGCACACTGGCCGCGTTGCCCCAGGCGTGGCGTCGTGCGTTCGTCTTGTGCCATGTCCAGGGGCTCTCCATTTCTGAAGTTGCCACCGTACTCGGAGAAACCGAGGACCGGGTGCGCCAATCATTGAAACAGGCGCAAGAATTCCTCCGTGAGAAGATCGTGGAGTCTGGGCTGCAATTACCCGCCTGAGTAGGAGCACAGGGGGGACGGGATGCCATGCCAGCGAGGAAACTCACGTGTAGACGGGTGCGCGACGAACTGGGACAGCCCGACGAGCAGATAGCGGACCCGGCAATGCGACAGGCAGTGAATCGCCACTTGAAAGATTGTCCGAGCTGCAGGGCGTGGGCACGTCGGTCGCGAGCAATACTGGCGCTGTTCTCAACTGCGCCGGAGGCACCGGTCCCCATGTCAATCCGCCGGCGGGTGGAAGTTCGCCTCCAAGGCGGTTCAAGGGATTCACGATGATTTCAATTCAAGATCTCGATCAGCTTATGAAGCGGGAGCCGAAGGCGGGAAGTCCGGTGCTCAGCGTCTACCTCTCCACCGATCCCTCCAGGCCACAGAACATCCAGCGAGGTTTCGAAGCAGTGCTGCACCAGATGTTGCAATCCATCGAGGACCAACTCCCTGAGGAATCTGCCCGTCAGCAGTTCGCGGAGGACGCGGGAAGAGTCGAACACGTCGTTAAGATCCATGTTCAGAGGGAGAAGAGCCTCGTAATCTTCTGTGATGCGTCGGAAGATTTCTGCTGGGCCCGCGGCCTCCAGATCCGTGTACGGGATGACGCTCATTGGGATGACACTCCCTACCTGCGGCCCCTGCTGGAAGCGCTCGACGAGTATGAACGGTACGGAGTAGTCCTGATCGAGCATGGCCGGTCGCGGCTGTTCACGGTATTCGTGGGTGAAATCGAGGAGCACGTGGATGCGTTCACCACGGCCACGGTCCGTCATCTGAGTTCCACAGGCACAGACCATCTCTGGTCTCAAAAACAATTCCAGCGCAAGAAAGAAGTGCATGCGCTCTGGCATCTCAAGCACGCGGCGCGACTTCTTGATTACCTGTGGATGCAATATGCCTTCGATCGCTTGATCTTGGCCGGAACTGAAGAGGTCACATCTGAGTTCGAGCGAATCCTCCCAAAACGGCTGCGCACGCGTGTCGTGGACAGGATTCCCCTCCCGTTTAACGCCTCAGCTGACCAGGTCCTGCAAACCACGCAGCCTGTCATCGAGCAGATTGAGCGAGAGACCGAACGGCAACTCGTCGACCAGGTGCTACAGGATGCAGCCGCGAAGCATCAGGCCGTTGCAGGCCTTGAGGCGACGCTCCTTGCACTGCAAGAAGAGCGGATCTGGCGCCTCTTTTACGTGGACGGCCTGCAGCAGACAGGCTGGCAATGCTCTCGCTGTTCGGCCTTGTGTACGAACAACTGTCAGCAATGTCCCTACTGTGGAGGATCGTTGTCTCCGCTCAAGGATTTGATTGATGCGGCCGCGCAACGCGTCGTCGAGACAGGCGCCAAAGTGGAGCCGGTGCAAGGGAAGGCCGCACAGCAGCTCGCCTCTGTTGGCGGCATCGCCGCGCAGTTACGGTTCTAAAGGCATGGATGTCGATCAACCAAGGAGAACGTCATGATGGCTAGAAAGGGCCCAGGAACTTGCGCCGCATTGTTCATGTGGGCTCCGACGAGCGGGATAGTCCTTTCCTGTGCGCTGGCCTTGGGCGCCGAAGAGGCGTCATCTGTCGCAACGGCGACCGCTGTCAACAACGGCATGTCGGTCATCCGGGAACCAGAGTCCAAGGAGTACCGGGTCCTTTGGCCCGGCCATCGCATTCTCACTGGAACGGTGGAATCCGTTTCAGGGGATGTCGTGAAAGTGAACACTGGAGAACTGATGCCCCGCGTCCTCTCCTTAAAAGAGGCCAAAGACAAAGGGCTGCCTCCATTAAGGAAGGGGATGCAGCTGCAATTAGTCGTGAACGATCAGAATATCGTAGTGGATTATCATCCGGTGGGCCATGGCATGTGGCACCGCATCATCCGGGGGCAGCTGGCTCAACCATTGCCGGTCGGGCAGGAGTGGGCTGTGATTCGGACGGACGAAGGCAAAGAGGAAGCCTTTCACGTACGACCGTTAGCGCGTGCCAAGGTCGG
>DASTSI010000238.1:0-30259 GCA_035760745.1 Nitrospira sp.
AAGACGGCCGGCTCCTTGGGGTTGAGAGCAATGGTCACGACGATATGGACTTCTTTCATCCCGTTCATCCGTTCTTCCCATTCGCGTCCGGCGTCCTTGGTGTAGAACGCTCCGACCGTCGTCGCCGCGTAGATTTTCTCGCTCGTCGCGGGATGGAAGACGAACTGATTGACGAAGGACACGTGTTCCTTCAGGCCGACGTTATGCGGGAGCCAATGCTGCCCCCCGTCCGGGCTCTTGTACACCGCGTCGCCCATGGTGCCGGCATAGATCGTGGCAGGCAGCTGCGGATCGATCGCAACGGTGGTCACGCGTCGCGCGCTGAAGCTCGGAAATTTTTCCCAGGTACCGCCGCCGTCCCGTGACTTGTAGACCGCATCGTTGGTCGCGACGTAGAGAATGTTGGGGTTCGTCGGATGAAGCGCGATCGACACGACGGCTTCGCTGTCTTTCTGGCATCCGATCAACAACAGCGTCAGGAGCAGGACGAGCGGGGAAATATAAGGAGAACGGGCCTTCATCAGTCGCTCAGGCGGGTGACCTAATCATAGCGAGAAGAAGTGAGTCAAGCAGCGAGGAGGACTTCACGAGCCCGGCCTGCTTAACGAACAGGCCCACCAGTCGCGCGCTGATGCCTTCGAGGAAGAACAGGGCAAGCGGCTATAGTCGTTCCTTGAACGGCTCTGCATATCCCGTGAGCTCCATGTAGCCTTCCCCCTTGATCGACCGTCCCTTCTCGGTGCCGGATACGGCGATCGCGCCTTCCCAGTACGTCACCTGCGTGCTTCGACCGGTGCTCAGCTCCTGCTCCGCCAGGAGGGGTGCAATCTCCAGTGAAAGTTCGCGGGACGGGACCGTAAGCCGCCAGCGTTGGGGATAGCGGGCATGGCTCGTGGGGCTCGTCCAGTACGTGACCGGGTCGAGGGTGAACGTATCGAGCGACAGGTGGTGCGCCCGCCCGTCGCGATCCACGAACGTCCCGCTCGAAACCGGCGATGTCGTGCCATCCCGGCGCCGAAGCCGGTACAGCATCAACTCGGTCTTGTCCTCAAGCTGCACGCTGAACCAATCCCAGCCGAGCAGATCCTCGCCGAGGTCGGCAGACCCGAATTCGTGATCCATCCAACTCGTGCCCGCGACCTCGAGCGACTCGGCCCCGATGCTCACCGAGCCGGATGTCGTAAGTCGCGTCAGCGAGTAATAATGTGATGCTTGTCCGGGTGCCGTTCCTTTGAGGCTAACTCCGCGCAGGCCATGGGCCACCGGCGGTTTTTCCGGCCGGAGATCCAACGCGATCGCGATCGTTCCGTCGTTCGCTCGGAGGGAATGTCGGGCCGAATCGGCCGGCGCGCGCGCACTCCAATCATCGATCCATACGTCGAGACGCGCGGCGTCGGCGCCGGCCTTTCCCAACCCTGCGCGACTCACTTTTTCGGCGTAGTGGAACTGTCCCTTCGACAGGTCGCTGACGGCGAAATGGGCAAGGTAGAGCTGCGTGACCGACCATCGGGACGGCAAGGTTTGCACGTCGGCCGGCGCGAATCCTCGACGGAAGAAGGTCAGCTGATAGCCGAGCCGCCGGCCGTCCTTCGTCGACAAGTGTCCCGTGTAGTACCACCATTCGGTACGGAAGCCTTCGTGCGCGCCGTGATCCCGGGGAAAGTCGTAGCGGTATCCCTCTCTGGCGATCAGGAATTCGTCGGCCTTGTTCGAACCGGATGCCGAACCCGTGAGGAGCAGAGCGGCGAATGCGCAGGACCATGCCGCCCGCATGACGGCCGGAGATCGTTCTAGTGGAGTGATCATCATGGTGGCGGTGGCGCCGTCGTGTCCCGGTTTCACTTATAGCACGCAGAAGCAAGAGTAGCGAATCCCCACTATTGACGAGGCGTTTGCGTGATGGGCTCGGAACAATCGCATGTGCGCGCGCCGTTGACAATTTTGGCAACCATCGGCTATCGTGAGCCATGCAAACGGATCGCGGCCGCGAGCACCAAGGGCCCGAGGGTCAGGAAGAACATCCGGCGTTTCCCGTTCCATCCCGCATTCCGATTTTCGCGCTTCCCAACGTCGTCTTGTTTCCGAAAACCTACCTGCCTCTTCATATCTTCGAGCCGCGATACCGGCAAATGGTGGACGACGCGGTGACGAGCGGGCAGTGTATCGGCATGGCGCTGCTCCGGGAAGGGTGGGAAGCGGGGTACTACGGCAATCCCCCGATCTATTCAATGGGATGCGTGGGGCGACTCGTCAGCGTGCAAGCCCTGGCGGATGGACGGTCGAATATCCTCCTGCAGGGACTTGAGCGGTTCGAAGTCGTCGAAGAGTCGTACGATCGCGCGTATCGCCAGGCCAACATCGAGTTGAAGCCCAGACAAGCCGTAACGCTCGATCCCGTCATACGCCACCGCCTGGTCTCGTCCCTTGAAGAGTATCTCCACGCCAGAGACCAACAGCCCAGTTGGCAAGCATGGTTTCGTGAAGAAGTCAGCGACGATATCCTCGTGAACACCCTCTCCACGTACGTGGCATGTACGGCGCTGGAAAAACAGTTTTTATTGGAGGCAGAAAACCTCCACCAGCAAGCCCGCCGTCTCTGCGACCTCATCCAATTCTTGATACACGACCATCATGGTGCAAAGGGCTGGGGATAATGGACCGGGCGATTGCGATCGAGGTCTCCGGCCTCACGAAGTCCTACGACGGCCAGGCCGCTGTTTGCGATGTTTCCTTTCAGGTCTATACCGGCGAAGTGTTCGGTCTGCTCGGCCCGAACGGCGCGGGGAAGAGCACGACGCTGCGCACGCTGATTACGTTGTTGGCGCCTTCGTCAGGCACGGCGACGATTCTCGGTCACGACACCGTCAAAGACGCCGACCGCGTTCGGCAGCTGATCGGGTATGTGCCGCAAGAGCGCGCGATCGATCGTTTTTTGACCGGCCGGGAGCATCTCGAGTTGTTGGCCGCGCTGTATCATCTGCCCAAGCAAGACGCAACCACGCGCATCCGCGAGCTCTTGAAGCTCGTCGAACTTGAGGCCCACGCCGACCGGCCGGCCAAGACCTATTCCGGCGGTATGAAGCGGAAGCTGGATATCGCCTGCGGACTTCTCCCGGATCCCAAGATTTTGTTCCTCGACGAGCCGACGCTGGGGCTGGACGTGCAAAGCCGGCTGCGGATTTGGGACTATGTGCGCATGCTGAAAGGCCGCGGGCTGACCGTCGTCATGACCACGAATTACCTGGACGAAGCCGACCAGCTGTGCGACCGGCTGGCCATCATCGACGCGGGCCGGATCAAGACGATCGGCTCCCCGGTGGAGCTGAAGGTTGGACTGGGCGGAGACATCGTGTCGGTTACCTTGAAAGAGTCGGGCCGCATCGCCGCCCTGGAGGCCGCGCTTCGCAATCAACCGGCGATGAGAGCGGTCAAGGCGACGCCGGCCGGGCTCGACATCCGCGTCGAATCGCCCGAAAAGGCGTTGCCCGCCATTCTGGAATCCGCCAGCCGGCTGGATTGCCGGATCGAGTTTATCGACTACCATCGTCCGCGTCTGGATGACGTCTTCATCGCGCACACGGGACGGCGCATGCACGACGAATCAGCGAATGCGAACGGTGACATCACATCATGAGCAGTGGCACGTCGATGCACGCGTTCATTCAACCGTCCTCACTCACCAGGTCGCACGCCCATGCATGAGTACTGGCAGGAAATTCATGCGCTGACCATGCGATGGGTCCGCCGCCTGAGCCGCGAAAAATTCAGCATGCTGTTCACGCTGGTGCAGCCCATGCTGTTCTGGCTCATCTTCTTCGGCAATTTGTTCCAACGGGCGGCCGACGCCCAGGTCATGCAAGCCCCCAACTACATCAGCTTTCTGGCGGCGGGCGTGGTGGTCATGACGGTCCTCAATAACGGGCTGGCCGGCGGAGTGGATCTCCTTTTCGACAAGGAAAACGGCTTCCTTGAGCGTCTGATGTCCACCCCCATCCGCCGGAGCTCGGTGATTCTCAGCCGCTTCATCTTCGTGATGACGATCACAAGCCTGCAGGTCCTGGTGATTCTCGGGGTCGCGTTCCTGTTCGGCGTTCGGCCGGCGACCGGCCTGCTCGGCGTGGCGGTGATTCTGTTGATCGGCATGCTGTTCGGGGTCGGCCTCACGGCCATTTCCATGGCGATGGCCTTTTCGGTGAAAAGCCACGGCGATTTCTTTTCGGTGCTCGGTTTCCTGTCGCTGCCCATGATATTCTTGAGCTCGGCCTTGGTGCCGCTGGATGCCATGCCGTCGTGGATGGGGTTCCTCGCGCGGTTTAATCCGATGACGTGGGCGATCGATGCTGTCAGGCCTCTGATCTTGTCGGGGTGGGCCGAAGCCCTTCCGCACGTCGGAATGGTGCTCGTCGTCATGGCGATGTTCGACGCCCTGTGCCTCTACGGCGGCGCAAAGGCCTTTCGCCGGGCGATGGGATAGCGGCTTCGCGACGCGGTCCCCGTGAAGCGATGCGTCGCGAGCGACAAGGACAAGGGACCAACGACTATGGTGATTCCTGAGAGTCAAATCCGAGCGCTGATCCGATTGCTCGGCGATGAAGACGAGAAGATCGTCCAAACGATCAGCGACAAGCTCATCGACATCGGGCCCCTCGCCGTGCCCCTGCTTCAGGAAGCCGAAATCGAACAGCCGGAAATGGCGGAGCGGATCGCGTCCGTCCTCGAGGAAATTCGAGGCGGAAAGCTGGAGGAGGAATTGGTCCACCTGGTGCAGACGGAACCGGAGCACGTGGATCTCGAACAGGGCGCCTTCCTGATCGCCCGGTACGCATATCCGTCGCTTGACGTGTCAAGCTACACCAGGCTCCTCAACGGTATGGCCCAGGAAGTCCAGGACCGGATCGGACCCCGGGCGTCAGGAGAGGAAACCGTCAAGACGCTCAACCGATATCTCTTCACCGAGCAGGGATTCAAGGGCAATACCAAGAATTACTACGAAGCGGACAACAGCTACTTGAATCGCGTCATCGACCGGCGCACCGGCATCCCGATCAGTCTGTCGGTGGTCTATCTGCTGATCGGCAAGCGGCTTCGGCTGCCTGTGCACGGCATCGGCATGCCCGGGCACTTTCTGGTCAAGTACGAATCAGACCGCTACAAAATTTTCGTCGATTGCTTCAACAGCGGAGCGCTGCTCACCGAGAAGAACTGTCAACGCTTCCTGACGGAAGCCGGGTACGGATTTGAGGAGAAGTATCTGCAGGAGAGCCCCGTCCGCGCGATTCTCTCGCGCATGACGAAAAATCTGCTCGCGATCTATTCCAAGTTGGACGATCCGCTGAAGAAATCCCGCCTCACCAAATTCATCGAGATCCTCGGCTGCGACAACCGCGAAGGCGGGCTGTAAGCGTCTCCCTGATCCGATCGGGTCAGAGGGCGATCCTCAGTAAATCTCTGCCCTTCACGATCGGTCCGTCGAATTTCTCGCCCGCCTGTACGCGCACGTCGTACCGGTCCGCCGTTTCGTAAAAATGCGACAGCACGAGCCGACCAAGCCCGGCCTCTTGCGCCACTTGTCCGCATTGTCCGGCATGAAGATGAACAGGCCCCGGCTTATTGGCCGGAAAGGAACAATCGAGGACCGCGACATCGGCGTTCTCGCATAGTTTCACCACATTGTCGCAATACATGGTGTCGCCGGAATAGGCCAACACGCAACCGCGATATTCCAGACGATAGCCGACGCAGTGCAGCTCTGGTACATGGGTCATGGTTTTCGGAATGATCCGTGTCTCTCCAATGAAAAAGGGCCGGTCCGACACCTCTTTAAAGGTGACGCCAAACGGGGGCTTCGAAAAGCTCGGGAAGGCGGCCATCATCGACTGCATGAGTCGTTTCGACCCATGCGGCCCGATGATCGTGAGGCGCGGACGCGTCCCGCCCCCATGTTTGGTGTAGATGACGGCGTCAAAGTAAAAGGTGATGAAGTCCGAGAAGTGGTCGGCATGAAAGTGGGAGAACAGAATGTGCGTGATGCGATGACGGTCCGTGCCGGACTTCACAAGATTCATGAGGGTCCTTGGACCGAAGTCCAGGAGCATGAGGTGGTCCGAGCGTACGAGGTAACCGGCCGCCGCACGGGCCGGATGCATGTTGGTGCCGGATCCGAGAATCGTCAAGTCCATGAGCCGCTCAGGTGCCGGTCAACGTTGTGGGGAACATCCGGTCTGAAAGCTGTCCCGCAACCGGTTCAGCAGCGTGCTGGCCGTCTCCGCTTCCTGAGGACTGACGGCGCGTTCGAAAAAGGGACGAAGAAAGTCGATGTGGGCCGCAAAGGTTTTCCGAAACAGCGCGTCTCCTTTGGCGGTGAGCCGCACTCGGATGCTCCGCCGGTCGGCCGCGGACGGCTCCCGTTTGATCAGCCCCTTCTTGACCAACCGGTCCAAGACGCCCGTCAAGGTTCCCTTCGTGACGAGCGTCCGAGCCGAAAGCTCGGAACAGGTCATGCCGTCGGTCTCCCCGAGCGTCGCGATGACGTCGAATTGCGAGGCGGTCAGCCGCATGGACCTGATATGGCGATTGTCCGCGCGGGAGAAGGCCAAATACGCCTCGACAAGGGGCCGCAATACCTTGAGATGCGGATCGTCCTTGAGATCGGGAAGGTCCACGGCGAGCAGAATAGTCCTGACAC
Source organism: Nitrospira sp. (assembly GCA_035760745.1). GTDB lineage: Bacteria > Nitrospirota > Nitrospiria > Nitrospirales > Nitrospiraceae > Nitrospira_C. The sequence continues at coordinate 6,686 of DASTSI010000238.1, forward strand.
GAACGGGCGGTCAAGAGCGGCGCGGGCCGGCGGGCTCGTTGAACAGCGCAGCCGACGCCTCCTTGAGCCCGGCTCTTGCGGGAGTACGGAGGAACGATTCGCGTCGCTCGCTTCTCACCTTTGTGCCTTCCCTCGACAGCAGGTGAGGACCATCGCGCGGCTGTTTTGAACGAGACATGCGAAAGAGAACAACATCTTGTTGGTCCGTTGACGGAAAGAAGCGCGGCTCCCTATGATGCCGCGATGCGCCATCGGGAGTCCGGACACGCGAACCTCACCGCGGTCTTCCTGCTGCTCGGTGTGGTGATTGCCGGCGTGTGGATCTGGAAGCGTCTCACGCTGGAGATGCAAGAGTATGTCATTGACCAGGCGATTCCTCTCGCGCTGGCGGGGGCCTTGTGCATCGGGCTCCTGGTCGTTGTCGGGCGAGTCGTCCGACGCCGGAACATGAGAAGGGGAGAGCGGGAGCGATTGCTCCGGCTCTTCGAGCGGGAACCGGCGCGCGAAAAAAGATTGGAGATCGCCTTCGAATTGATCGAGATCAACGGGTATCGGGTCAAAGGGCTGGAATCGGCGGTGCCGGCAATGAAAGAGCTCTTTTCCTCGACCCTGCAGCGGGCCCTGGGCGATAAGCAGCACCGTATCCGCGGCATGGCGGCCAGCCATCTTGGTGTGCTGGGGGACAAGAGCGTGGTGCCTCTGCTCGTCAAAGCTTTGGAAGACGATCATGCCTACGTGCGCGCCTGCGCCGCTCTCGGTCTTGGCCGGCTTCGGGCCACGGAGACGCGAGATCGCCTGGCATCCGTTATGAAAGATGACTGGGATCAGACGGTCCGAAGCCGCGCAAAGGAAGCGGTTGAGCGGATGGGAGGGTGTTGAAAGGCCTGCCGCTCACCGTGACGAACGGGTTCTAGGCCGCCTCGGATTTCAATTGCGCCTGCTCGTCGATCCAATCCACCACGACGATTTCCGGTTTGCAGTTGAAGCGAAACGGGAGAAAAGACCAGCCCAAACCCCGATTGACATAGAGCCGGTGGCGGCCTGTCTCATGACGCCCCGCCACCCGTCCGCTGCAGCCGGGCGGAAGCCAGAAAGTGGGAACGCCCGGGATGTGCCATTGCCCACCGTGACTGTGACCGCAGAGAATCAAATCGACGTGGTGCTCGTCTTCCATCTGGTCCACGATGTTGGGGGCGTGGGCCAACAAAACGGTAAACCGCCGGCTGGCCGGCTGGGGAATGCAGCGCAGATCGGCTCGGTGCAGCGAGGGATCATCCACTCCGACCACGGCCAGCTCCCCGGATCCCGTTGAAATGAAGGTGGCTTGGTTGATCAGCAGGGTGATCTTGTGCCGGTCGGCGAGCTCGGCGAACTGAGAAACCGACACCCCGCTGTAATGGTCGTGGTTGCCGAGCGTCACGAATACCGGCGCGATATCGCGTAATCTGGCGAGGAACCGGAACAAATCGGGCAATCCATCAGGAACGTTCAACAAATCCCCGGTGATGAACACCCAGTCGGGTTTCAGTTCCTGAATCGCAAGCCAGGCCCGATGATGCCGGGGCTGATGCCGGTCGATGTGCAGATCGCTGAGATGGACCGCTCGCCGCCCGGCGAGCGGTCCGTGGACCTGTGTGATCGTGGTGACGTCGTGGTCATCGAGTCCGAATTCCCAATGCGGAAAGAGACGGAAGAATCGGTAGAACGGTTCACTGATACAATGCCCGACGAAGGTACGAAGGCGATCGGGCCAGGAGGCGACGCGACGCCTCATTTCATGACCCGGTCCAACTCGGCGCGATCCCGCGCCGTGACGCGGTAGCCGCGTTCGTACAACAAGCTCATGCCCTTCATCACTTCTTCGAGGTTCCGGATGCGATACCAGTGGTCGAACCGGTTTGTCAGAATTTCCAGGGGGGAGCGAGAGATGTCGGTGGGGTCCAGCGACAGGGATGCGAACAGGTCGCGTAATTCAGTCGCGTTGTAGGTATGGTCGTCGTTATGGTCGGCGACGAGCGCAAATTCGTACGACGTCAAGCTGACGGAGAGCAGGGTTTGCGTTCTGGCAAAATCGTCCCGCGCGGATTCCATTCCGCCAGGATACTGGCGAGGACAATGCTTGGCCGGATCAAGGACCGCGGTCGGAGACCACACAATGCCCTGCGCAGGCGGCGAAGGCACGGCCTTGGAACCTTTGTAGAACCAGGACAAGCACGTACTGGCTTGCGAGAAGGCGGCTTTGTCTTGATGCACCTGGCGTATGATGTGCCGCGCAAACTGGGTAAAGACGGCGTTTTCAATTGCCGCCGCCATGCCGCTCGCTCCGAGAACGCCGGCCGGAAGCACCAATGAGACGACAACCAGGATTCTCACGAGCGCCGCGATCATGACAAAGTATAACACGGTAGGGCGCGACTCCCGACGATTAATTGTGTTGTGTCCTGAGTGCCCTCCCGCGGGACTCATGGCAAGGACTCATGAACCATAACCTGAGAGGCGCGCATCCGTATCTCACTGCGGCATCGCCCGGTATCGGGGGACGCATCCGAGTGCTGCCCGAGGATTTCCAAGTCGAAGAGCTCCCGTTGTATCTGCCCTGCGGAACGGGCGAACATCTCTATATCAGAGTCACGAAGCGCCTCTTGTCTACGCCGGATCTTGTCCGCAAACTGTCGTCGGTCCTCGGCGTGAAAGTGCAGGCGATCGGCACGGCCGGGATGAAGGACGCGAGAGCGGTGACGACTCAGATGGTCTCGCTCCAATTCGTCACGCCTGAGCAAGTCGCCCGCCTCACGCCCGATGATCGAATCCTGGCGGTCGAAGTGCTCGGCCGCCACCGCAATCGATTGCGTCCGGGCCATCATGCCGGCAACCGTTTTCGTCTGGTGGTCCGCGACGTCGCCGGTTACGCACAGCAAACCGTACCGGCGGTGCTTCAAACCCTGGAGCGGCGCGGAGTGCCCAATTACTTCGGCCCGCAACGCCAGGGCAAATCCGGCGAGAACTTCCGTCTCGGCGCCGCACTGCTCACCGATTCCGCACGACGCGCGAAGATGAGCCGTGTTCAGCGGATGTGGTACCTGAACAGTTTTCAGTCGCATCTGTTCAATCGAATCCTGGCGCGGCGAATCGAGCGAATCGACCGGATGCTGCTGGGAGACTGGGCGATGAAGATGGACAACGGCGCGTGCTTTGCCGTGGACGATCCGGAAAAAGAACAGCCGCGGGCCGACCGGTTCGAGATCAGTCCGACGGGCATCCTCTTCGGCTCCCGCGTGTCCTGGGCGTCCGGAGAGCCCGGTGAGATGGAGCAGGAGGCGGCGGTAGAAGAAGGCGAGACGCCCCAAACTCTAATCGATGCGGCCAGATCGTGCGGCTTTCGCGGCGAGCGCCGATCGCTGCGGGTCCGGCTCGAGGGAGTCGAATGGTCGCTCTCGCGCGACGTGCTGACCGTGCAGTTCTCTCTGCCTCCAGGCTCGTATGCCACGAGCGTTCTGCGGGAACTGATGAAGGATCCCCATCTGCACTGATAGTGGCGTCCGCCTTCGGCCTCGCCGGGCATGGTCCCTCACGGCCTCGCGTGCGTGGTAAAATTGGTGGACGACAGGCTCGCATGACGATGGCGCAAGAAACGATCATTCTGCAGGGGCATATCATTGATTCCCTCATCCTGGCCAAAGTTCTCGATACGATCCTCATGATGGGCGGGAGCTTCGATTTCGAGAAGATCGAAATCGGCAAGACGCGCCATGAGCCTTCTCGCGCGAAGATCACCGTCAGAGCCAGTTCAGGTACGTTGCTCGCCGACATTCTTCAGGCCGTACAACCGCATGGCGCCACCGTCGAACGGGAGGCGGATTGCCGATACAAGCCTGCGCCAGCCGACGGCGTCCTTCCCGAGGATTTCTATGCCACGACGCATCTTCCCACGCAGATCAGACTCGAGGGCCGGTGGCTCGACGTCGATCATGTCGAAATGGACCTCGCGATCGCGGTCAATGCGGAGCGGACCGCTGCGCGGGCCGTGCCGATGGGCGACGTGAAAGCCGGCGACCTGATCGTAACGGGCCGCGACGGCATCCGGGTGACTCCGCTGGCACGTCCGGCCGAGCGCGACGTGTTCAGCTTCATGGAATCGCAGGTGTCGGCGGAGCGGCCGCACGCGCATATTATTGCCGACGTCGCGAAACGCATGCGCATGCTGCGCGAGGCGTATCGGGCCGGCACGCCGGGTTCCATGGTCCTTCTCGCCGGGGGGCCCGCCATCATCCATTCGGGCGGCCGAGAGGCGCTCGCATGGTTGATCGAAGAAGGGTTTATCCAGATCCTGTTCTGCGGCAACGCGCTCGCCGCGCATGACATGGAAGCCGATCTCTATGGAACCTCGTTGGGCTATGGTCTCACGGCGGGGCGCGCCGTTCCTCATGGTCACGAGCATCACCTCCGCACCATCAACCGGATTCGCGCCATCGGCAGCATTGAAAAGGCCGTCGAGTCGGGCGTCGTCAAGGCCGGCATCATGGCGGCCTGTGTCCGGCGTGGTGTGCAGGTCGTCATGGCGGGCACGATTCGGGACGATGGACCGCTCCCGGGCGTGATAACTGACTCCGTGGCGGCCCAATCCGCCATGCGGGCGGCGATTCCAGGGGTGGGATTGGCATTGCTCGTGGCGTCGACGTTGCACGCGGTGGCGACCGGCAATCTCCTCCCGGCCACGATCCCCACGGTCTGTGTGGATGTGAACCCCGCGGTGCCGACGAAGCTGGCAGACCGGGGGAGCTTTCAGGCCGCGGGACTGATCATGGACGCCGCGTCGTTTCTTTCGGAGCTCGCCAGAGGGCTGGGGAGAACGATATGAGCCGCTTACTCGTCTGCCCACCGGATTATTTCGGCATTGAATACGAGATCAATCCATGGATGCGGCTCAGCAACCGGGTGAATCACCAGGATGCCGAGCGGCAGTGGCACGGACTCATGCGAGTGCTGGAGCATGACGTCGGCGCGGCGCTCGAACGGATGAAGCCGGTGCCGGGGCTGCCGGACCTGGTGTTTACCGCCAATGCCGGTGTCGTGGTGGGTTCGACGGCGGTGGTGAGCCGGTTTCGCTATCCGGAACGGCGGCGCGAAGAGGCGTATTTCGAATCCTGGTTTCGCGAGCACGGCTACGGTGTTGTCACGCTCGATGCGGAAATCTACTTCGAGGGGGCCGGCGATCTGCTCGGGTTTCCCGACGTGTGGTTCGGCGGCTACCGCCAACGGTCGGACATTCGCGCATTTCCTCTCCTCAGCGACCTCTTCGGCAAGGAGATCATTCCGCTCGAACTCGTGGACGGCCGCTTCTATCACCTTGACACCTGCTTCTGCCCCCTGACCGGAGGCGATTTGCTGTACTATCCCCCGGCGTTCGATGACTATGCGCGAGAGGTGATCGAGGAGCGCATTTCGCCGGAACATCGGATGCCGGTACCGGAACCCGAGGCGCTCAAATTCGCCTGTAACGCCGTGTGTGTGGGAAAGCACGTGGTCCTTCCCGCCGGCTGCCCACGAACCATGGCCTCCTTGGAGTCGCGCGGTTACCAACCCCATCCCGTGCCGCTCGATGAATTCATGAAGTCCGGCGGGTCCGCCAAGTGCCTGACGCTGGCCCTCGACTAGCAGTGACCGCTCCGCGACCGTCTTCCCTGTGATTCGAGGATCCCGATACGCCTACGATTTTCGCCGAAAAAGGAAAGCTCCGTACAGGCCCGCGATCGCGATCGTCACGAGTTCTATGGTCAGCAAGAGGCGGCTGATGATGGCGTCCGGCGTTGGAGGAGTGAGGATGAACTGCATGCCGAGGAATTCGGGCGGCTGTGACGGCGGAGTTTCCCAGGGCGGAAAGAGTAGCGCGAGAATCAGGGCGGCGACCATGCCGTACAAGACCTTGAGATTCAGGGCTTCGGGTTCGCGTGAGGCGATCGGAGGAGTCGACGGGGGCGATGGGTCTTCTTCCACCGAGTAGGCGCCGAGTCGCTGACCGCAGTGCGTGCAGTACCGGTATACCTCCGGAAGCTCGCTCCTGCAGGAGGGGCAGATCCTCATACAAAATGAGGCTACACGGATTCTGAACGATTTACTAGACGCAGCCGCGCGGAAAATCAGAAGTGATAGCTGACTCCGATGCTGGCGGTCACTGCGCTGTAGGTGGCACGGAAGCCAAAGGGATCCGCCGCGCTATTGCTGTCGTTCGAGGTATACCCTATCCGAGCCCGGTGGTATTGCAACTCTCCGAACAAGGCCCAGCGGCGGGTCATGTAGTATCGGGCGCCGCCTTCCACGTTCAAGCCGATGGCCGTACCCGACTGTCCGGGAGGGGCGGTGGGACCTTTCAATGTGGCAAAGAAGAGAGACGGCCCGACCCCGATATACGGTTGGAGACGGTAGCCGGGGTAGCGGAACATCAACGTCGCGACGTCCCAGATGATCATGCGCTGGTGGACTCCGGCGAGCGTCCCAGTTGAGACCGGAGGGCCGCCGGATCCACTGAAGGTCAAGGATCCCTCTTTGATGTGGGGGTTGGCATAGGAAATTCCGGTCTCGACGCCGATCCACCGTGCGCGTGTGAAGTAATGTCCCAGCTTGCCGCCGAGCATGATCGAATTTTTTAAGGGCTGGTCGGAAATCTCAAGTCCGCCCAGGCCGTCTTGCGTCACCGTCCCGCTGCTCAGCGCTTGGGGAAACGTCATGCCAAGCTGGCCCGCGACATAGTTCTCCGCTCGGGCCGGCACAGCGATGAATATCAGCGAACACAGAGCCCACGCGAGCCCAACTGCCGTGCCCCTTCGACGCTTATTCATGCGCGATTCTCCGCGGAATTGACGGACTCATTTGCATCCTAACCGTCTCGGATCGGGCGGCGAAGCGAATTTCGAAATCCCGTGGGGTTTGAGCAATCCGTGTGCCAACGGGAACCGTGAAATCCTTTGATATTCGTGAAGAGAGTCTGTGCTCGGTGTGGGGACTGTCTGGTTCGACACACTTTGCTGTACCGGGCGTGAACAGGCTTCATTGACAGCGTGGAATGGCGCTTTCTATAATCCGCCCGCCTTCGCCCGATGTGACAGGTCTCCTCCCGCGGCATGCCTGCATCGTCTCAAGGCTCCATGCATACGGAATAGACGTGTCGCTTCGTCATCGACGATGCCATGGCCGAGGCCAGGTGGGGGCGTGAGCGCACGACGGGCTCGTTCATCGCGTGTTCGGATCGCTGCCGCGCTATGCCAACAATCACTCGAATAGGCGTCGTGGGTGCCGGTGCCTGGGGCACCGCCCTGGCGAAGCATCTTGCGGAGAAGGGCTTGACCGTTCGTCTGTGGGCCTACGAGCGTGACGTGGTGGATTCGATCGCCGCCCTCCGCGAAAACCGGCTGTACTTGCCCGGCATCCCGCTTCCTTCTTCCCTGATGGCCAGTCATGTGCTGAGCGACGTGGTGCGGGACTGTGAGGGCCTCGTGTTCGTCGTGCCGTCGCATGTCGCGAGGCCGGTGCTTCACCGGCTCGCGCCGCTCATCACCGAGGCGCTTCCCATCGTAAGCGCAACAAAAGGAGTCGAGGAAGACACCTTGCAGTTGATGACGCAGGTGATGGAGGACGTCTTGCCCGCTTCCGTCCATCGGCACCTCCTGGTGTTGTCCGGACCCAGTTTCGCAGCGGAAGTCAGCGAAGGAAGGCCGACAGCGCTTTGTCTAGCCGGTCGGGACCGCGAGGCCGTGGAGGCGTTTCAGACGGTTTTCATGACCTCGTCTCTCCGTGTCTATGCGGACGGCGACCTGATCGGCGTGCAGTTGGGGGGCTCGCTCAAAAATGTCATGGCCCTCGCGGCGGGAGTCGTGGACGGGCTCGGCCTCGGGAACAACAGCCGCGCGGCACTGATCACCAGAGGACTAGCCGAAATGGTCCGTCTTGGGACCGCCATGGGGGCCGACCCGCGGACCTTCTATGGGTTGTCCGGAGTGGGCGATCTGGTATTGACCTGTACCGGAACACTGAGCCGCAATCATACCGTCGGGGTGCGCTTGGGCCGCGGCGAAAAACTGGAGACCATCCTCGGCGGCATGCATGCCGTGGCCGAGGGCGTGCGCACGGCGCGCGCGGCGCTCGGACTCGCCCGCCGTGCGAATGTGGAAATGCCCATCGTCCAGGAAATCAATGCCGTCCTCTTCGAAGGGAAGTCCTGCCGGCGCGCCGTCACTGATTTGATGGAACGGATGCCGAAGCCCGAGAAAGGTTCGGTATGAATCGCCAACGGCTCGAGCGGATGCTGAGCGACGTGCGAGCCGGTCGGTTGCCGGTCGGCGAGGCTCTTGAGCGGCTTCGGTCCTTGCCGTTCGAAGACCTCGGCTTCGCCTCGCTGGATCATCATCGTTCGCTCCGTCAAGGCTTCCCGGAAGTGATCCTCTGCGAGGGGAAAACGCCCCGCCAGATCGTCAGCATCGCGCGCGCCCTCTTGAAACATGATCGGCCTTTTTTAGCGACACGCGCCACGCCCGGAATCGGCGCCTCCCTCAAACGATTGCATCCGCGTGCCCGCTACTATGCCGAGGCCCGAATGGTCGCCGTTCGCGATCCCAAGAGACGGCTGGCCGGCCGCGTGCTGGTCATCACGGCCGGCACTTCGGATATCCCCGTTGCGGAAGAAACGAGAGTGACAGCGGAGACCATGGGAAGCCGCGTCGAAATCATGTACGACGTCGGCGTCGCCGGTCTTCATCGGTTGTTGGGCCGCCACAGTCGGCTCGCGGACGCGCGAGTGATCGTCGTGGCGGCAGGGATGGACGGGGTGCTGCCGAGCGTTGTCGGAGGCCTGGTGGATTGCCCCGTCGTCGCGGTGCCGACGAGCCGAGGATATGGCGCGAGTTTCGGCGGTCTGGCTGCGCTGTTGACGATGCTCAACTCGTGCGCCGCCGGTGTGGGGGTGATGAACATCGACAACGGCTTCGGCGCCGGCTGTCTCGCCCATCGGATCAATCTACTTGGCGAGCCCTCACTCGCGGACCGCCGCCTGTCGCCCTCGAGCGAAGGCCGGGACCGACGAGGGACGGCTCATCCTATTTGACTTCGATCGTGCCCCGCTTCGGCCAGGATACCATGATCGTTCTCGGCCCCTTTTCGCCGTTCGCCAACAATTTGGCCCGCATTTCATAATGATAGGAACCTGCGATGGCGGGGACCTTATTGTGATCGAGGCCGTCCCAGGTCAGCACGACCGGGATACGGGGAAATTCGATCGTGCCGGCTGGAAGGGCTTGGACATCCACGGCCCTGCGAGTCGACAGGAAGCGGAGGGACGTTTTTGAAGGAGAAGAGACGAGCGAGGAGAATTCGAGCAGCGTGGCGCCGTCCAACTCTTTCGGCAGCTGAATCGTCGCTGTAAATTCCAGGACGCCGCCGGCAACCGTATAGGGATTCGGAGTGATTTTAAGGTCGAGAATTTTCAGATCGGGTTCAGGTCGCGGCGCACGGGACGATTTCGGCTTTGCCGACACGACTGCAGAACACAGGAGTACGATCGCCAGGGAGAACGCGATCCGAAGGGGCACGCGGCACCACGCAGAGGCCGGCATGACGTCGGAAGCCTGGGTCCGAAACAACATCCGCTGTAATCCGCCTCGTGTTATCGGTCCGCTTTACGCACGTCGCTGGGGATAGCACAGCGACCGGCACCTGTCAATGCTTCCATGTCCGTCTGCTCGTTCCGCCTTGCCTGATGCAAATCGCCAGAGCCGGTATCCGAGAACGACCCTGAGTAGAGGCGTTCGCGATTGCCGTTGGCATGGTCCTTGGGTAAGATGGCGCCTCCTCGCTCAGGGAGAGGACCACCGGTGGGCGCTCATCTGCACTTCGATTGCTTTTCCGGAATCAGCGGCGATATGACGCTGGGCGCGCTCGTAGACGTCGGCGTGCCGTTTGCCGACCTGGTCCGTGGACTGAAGCGATTACCCGTCTCCGGGTTTCAGCTCACGAAGCAGCGCGTGCAGCGGGGAGCGATCCATGCCACCAAGATCAACGTGCGGATCGGCCCCGGTCTCAAGGCGCCCTTGTCGTTGAAGCGAATTCACACGATCCTCGCGGCCAGCCGCCTCTCGGAACGGGTCAAGCGGCAGAGCCGATCGGTGTTCGATCTGCTCGCCGAGGCCGAAGGCGAGGCCCATCGCACGCCAACAGCCCATGTGCATTTTCACGAAGTATCAGTGCTTGATTCGTTCGTCGACATCGTGGGAGGACTGATCGGTTGCGAATTGCTCGGTGTCTCCCGAGTCACGGCGTCTGCCGTCAATGTCGGCAGCGGCACGATCGAGTCGGCTCACGGAACGCTTCCGGTCCCCGGCCCGGCAGTGGCCGCCTTGTCGAAAACCGTACCCATCTATGGCGCCGGCCCCGCTCGCGAACTCACCACGCCGACCGGGTTGGCCCTGTTACGGACCCTCACGTCGGATTTCGGCGCCATGCCCATCATGAAAGCCGCTGCCATCGGGTACGGCGCCGGTGATGCAAATCCCGACGGTTGGCCGAACGTCTTGAGGCTGTTTCTGGCCCGAGAAGCGGCGAGCCAAGGTCGGCTGTCGGAGACCATCGTCCAGATCGAAACGAACCTCGACGACATGAATCCGCAGACCTATGAGCACATCATGGAGCGGTTGTTCCACCAGGGGGCCCTGGACGTCACGCTCACGCCGGTGATCATGAAGCGGGGGAGACCGGGGATCGTGCTGACCTGTCTGGTGTCCCAGTCCGCGGCCGATGCGATGCTTGACGTGCTGTTCGAGGAAACCACGACGCTCGGGGTCCGGGTGCAGGAAGTGACGCGCCAGGTGCTCCCGCGCCGCGTGGAATCGGTCCACATCCGCGGGGGAACGGTTCGGATCAAAATTGCGAGCACCGATCACTCGAAGTCCAAGGCCGCCCCTGAATATCTGGATTGCAAGCGGATTGCCGAACGGACTGGCCGCCCCGTGCAGGCCGTGTTTCAAGACGCCCTGCTCGCGTACCGACGGAGCGCCACGAGCGGGAAGGGCGGCTCGTGACGCTGCTGCTGTATGCGTTCCTGTTCGTCGCGTCCGTTGTGGTCACCCTGGGCGCCTGCGCGCTCTTCACGAATGCCATCGAATGGCTGGGGAAGCGGCTGAACTTGTCCGAGGGCGCGGTCGGCAGCGTCCTCGCCGCAATTGGGACGACGCTGCCAGAAACCTCGATTCCCGTCGTCGCGATCTTTTTAGGGACCAGCCGCGAGGAAGCGGAGGTCGGCCTGGGTGCGATCCTGGGCGCCCCGTTCATGCTCAGCACGCTGGTCATCCCCATACTCGGGGCCTTGCTGGTGGTCTACGCTTCAATCGGCAAGCGAGGGCGGAGCTTCAAGCTGAAGTACCGGGAGGTCACGATCGATCTCGCATTCTTCGCCGGAGCCTATACGCTCGCGCTGTCTTGCGCCCTGATCCCTTCGCGGGGGCTTCATGCGCTCGTCGCCCTCGTACTCATCGGGCTGTACGGTTACTACATCAAGCTGAAGCTCGGCGACGAGGATGAGGAAGCGGGCGCGGTCGAACTCGAACCCTTGCTTTTCTTGAAGAACGCCGCAACGCCGTCATACGTCATGATCGCCGCACAGAGCGCGACGGGCCTTGCCGGACTCCTGCTGGGGGCACACTTGTTCGTCACCGCCGCCGAGTCCACGGCACAGGTGCTCTCGATTTCGCCTCTGATCCTCGCGCTGCTCGTCGCGCCGCTGGCGACGGAGCTTCCCGAGATGTCGAACAGCTTCTTGTGGCTGTACCAGAAGAAAGACCGGCTGGCTGTGGGAAACGTCACTGGCGCCATGGTGTTTCAAGGGACGGTACCCGTCTCCGTAGGACTGATCGGCACCGAATGGGTGCTGGCCTCCCACGCCGTCCTGACCATGGCCCTGGCCGTCATTGCGGCCGGCATGTTGCTGCTCCAATCGGTCATCCACGGGACCTGGCGGCCTTGGTTGATGAGCGCCGGTGCGCTACTTTATATAGGATATGCCCTATATCTGTTTGGGTCCTGAACCGGTGAGGGGGAGGGTCACGTGGTGAGAAGTCGGACCACTGCGGCAAGGCGGTCCATGAAAAAGCCCCTGCTCGGAATCACGATGGGAGACCCGGCCGGGATTGGTCCGGAGGTGATTGCCAAGGCGGTGAGCGGGAGAGCGGTGCGGCGAATCTGCAGGCCGCTTGTGATCGGCTCGCTTTCGGTGATGCAGCGGACGGTGAAACAGTTGAAATCGACGCTTCGTGTGGTTCCGGTACGCGATCATGAAGCGGTCAGCCTACGATCAGGCGAGCTCGCCGTGCTCGATCCGCTCGAACATCCCCTGGGTCGCATCAAGCCGGGCGTGGCGGCCGTCGAGACCGGCGCGGCCTCGGTGGCGTTCATCAAGAAAGCCGTCGAGTTGGCGCAGATCGGCTGTATCGACGGCATGGTCACCGCGCCCATCAACAAAGAAGCCATCAACATGGCCGGATGCCACTTTCCGGGCCACACGGAGTTGCTCGCCGAGCTCACCGGGGCCAAGGAGTCGGGCATGATGATCCTTGGGGGGCCGTTGAAAGTCATGTTCGTGACGACCCACGTGGCCATCAAGGCGTTGCCGGCCGTGCTCACACGAGAGAAGATCGGACAAGGGATCCGGCTCGCGCATTCGGCATTGATGGATCTCTTCGGAGTCAAGAAGCCGCGCATCGGCGTCGCAGCGCTCAATCCCCACGCCGGAGAACACGGTCTGTTCGGAGACGAAGAGGCTCGCGTTGTCCTGCCCGCCGCTCGGGCTGCGCGAGCCGCCGGCATCCAGGCGAGCGACCCTTTGCCGGCCGACACGCTGTTTGGGCGCGCGGCGCGGGGGGAGTTCGACGCGGTCGTCGCGCTCTATCACGATCAGGGGCTGATTCCGCTCAAGCTCGTCGCGTTCGGCACCTGCGTGAATCTCACGGTCGGGCTCCCCATCATTCGCACTTCAGTCGATCATGGCACGGCATTCGACATCGTTGGCAAGGGCATCGCCGATCCCGGGAGCTTAATCGAGGCCGTGAAGCTCGCCGCGGTTCTTGCCGGTACACGGACAACCCGCGGCCTCGAAGGGGTCGGTCGACATGGCACATGACGTTCAGAAAGGATTGGCGGTGATTCAGCAGCAGTTGAAGGAGCTCGACGGGATCTTCAGCGACGCCATCGAGACATTGAACATGGCGGCCGGGACCGAACGGGTCGCGAAATGGCGGGTGCGAACCGCGGCCCTGTTGACCTCATCGCTTGGAGAGAAGGCCGGGCAGGATTTTGCGCGCATCGAGCCTGGGCCGTCGTTTACGAACGATCTCGTGGAAGAATTCACCGACCTTGTGGACACGTTTCGCTCCCCGCTGAATGAGCTCCTCAAACAGTTGACTCAAGCAGGCCGATCTCCGGCCGCCGGAGGGTGATTGGCTCCACGTGGCGTCCTTCACGCCAACAAGCGGCTCGGGCAACACTTTCTCGTCGATCCGAATATCGTCCGAAAGATCATCGCCGCCGCCCGCCTCGGCTCGGCTGAAACGGTTCTGGAGATCGGTCCCGGGCGGGGAGCATTGACCGGCGCGCTGTCGGAAGTCGCCGGCCGAGTCGTCGCCGTCGAAATCGATCCGGTGCTGCATCGGTTGCTTGAGGAGCGGCGGGTCGAGTGGCGGAACGTCGAACTGATCCAGGGCGATGCACTGACCTATCCCTTAGGCGACCTCCCGCCGGGGACCGTCGTCGTCGCCAACCTGCCCTATTATATTTCGACACCGCTGCTGTTTCGACTGCTCGCGCAGCGCACACGGTTCCCGCGCATGGTGCTCATGCTGCAGGACGAGGTGGCGGACCGGCTGGTGGCGGGGCCCGGGGCTCCGGCGTACGGCGTCCTCTCCGTCATGGTGCAGTATGCGGCTGAGGTCACGAAAGCCTTCCGGGTGTCTGCACAATGTTTCAGGCCGAAGCCGGAAGTCGGTTCCGCGGTGGTGCTGCTGCGGTCGAAATCCACCACCGGACTTTCACTCGAAGAAGAGCGGCGATTCTCGGCGCTCGTCAAAGCGGCGTTCGCCCATCGTCGAAAGATGCTGTTGAACTCGCTGCGTGACGAGGGCTACGACGGGGACCGGATGAGCGAGGCGCTGAGCCGGCTCAATCTTCCGACGACCGTCCGTGCCGAACGGCTTTCGCCTGAGCAGTTCGTCGAACTGACTCGGCTCCTCTCCGGTCCTCCGCAAGAGACGCGCCCGGCCGAGGCGAAGGAGGGACACGATCGTTAGGCGGCGTCGGATCGCAGGTATTCGAGGAACTCCGACAGATAGCGTTCCTGCTTGATTCCCATCGCGATAAACATCAATCCGAAGATCCCGGCGCCGACCCAGCGGACAATGGCGGAATCGACCGCGACGGGATTGGGATAGTACGGAAATTGGAGGATGAGCGAGTACGGCTTTTCGAGAGCGATGGCCGTGTCGCTCGTCACGCGGCAGCCGCCCTGCGAGAGGTCGAGGACGAGACCTTCTCCTTCAACCTCTTCAGCGGCCTCGGCGGCGGGCACGACCGGCGCAAACGACAGCAGGGCGCCGGGAGGAAGCGGCGTTCTCCGGTGCTTTCGCCGCTCCAGAATGCGATGTGCGGGCGTATCGGGCGATGCCATCGTGTATCGTCTGATTCATTGGAGGAGGTCAGTTTCCATCTTAGTCGCGACCTCCTGCCCGGCAAGAAAAAATCCGTTTCACGCCACGCAGAGGTCATCGAGTGTGTTTTCGTCGAAGCACCGGAACGCGACGCAGGCTGCGTCTCGTTTGAATTGACCTCCCCCCTGTGCTAGCATCCCGCTTCATGGGCCTCAGCAATCCGGCCAAGCGGGGTGAGGGCCGTCGCGCCCCTGCTGTTCCCCCACATATCAGACGAGAAGTCATCGGCGTCATCTTGATCGCGCTGAGTCTTCTCACGTTGTTGAGCCTCCTCTCGTTCGTTCCCGGTGAACCGAAGGCCGTGGCGACGGCCGGATCCGTGACGTCGGCGCCGACGCACAATCTCATCGGCTCGGCGGGAGCCGTGTTCTCGTCCGTGCTCTTCTCGTTGATCGGAGGGGCTGCGTACCTGTTTCCTATCCTGCTCGGGCTCATGGGCGCCCGATGCTTTACCCAGAGCGATCTCTCGATTCGCCTGCGCAATGCCGGAGCCTCGCTGGTTGCACTGCTCTTTTTGAGCGCGTTCCTTCATCTCGAAGTGATGGCCGTCCCGACGATTTCGAGCGGGCTTGTGTTCCGGGGACAGGCAGGGGGCTTGTTCGGACAGGTCCTGGCCGACGGGTTGCGTGCCTACTTTGCCAGTACGGGGGCCCATATTTTGATCATCGCCGGATTCGTAGTTGCGATGCTGTTGACGACGCCTCTGTCTCTGGCGCAACTCGCCGTCCGCCTTCCGGAATGGACGCGCGGGCTGGTGGATCGATGGCGCGCGATCATACCGCTTCCGTCGATGTCCGATCCCGCTGTGGAACCCAGGAAAACACCCAAGCCGCGGAAGCCCAAGACGATTCGGGCCGTCATTGAGGAGGCCCTCCCGGCATCCGACGACGTGCCGTCGGTCCCCGCTCCCGTCATTCAGCCTCCGGCTCCTCCCGTATCGGAAATGGCTGAGCCTGCGCCTGCGGATCCCGAGCCGGAACCGCCCGCCGTCAGGCGGCAATTGAAAGCGGGCGATTATGAGCTGCCCGATCCTGCCGAGCTCTTGACGGACCCGACGGGAACCTTGTCCAAGATTTCCGAGGAGGAGCTCAAGGCACAGTCCGAGGTCTTGGCGAAAGCCTTGCTCAGCTTCGGCGTCGAGGGGAAGGTCACGGAAGTTCGGCCGGGTCCCGTCGTGACGATGTACGAGTTCGAACCGGCGCCCGGCACGAAAGTCGCGCGCATCGTGAACCTCGCGGATGACCTCGCGCTCGCGATGAAAGCCATCAGCCTGCGCATCGTCGCGCCCCTGCCGGGGAAATCGGTAGTCGGCATCGAGGTGCCGAACCCCTATCGTGAGACGGTCTCCATGAAAGAGGTCCTCCTGAGCGACGCCTTTTCCCGGGCGAGATCGAAACTGACCCTGGCCCTGGGCAAGGATATTTTTGGCGCCCCGCTCACCGCGGATTTGAAGACGATGCCGCATCTGCTCGTCGCCGGCGCCACAGGAGCCGGCAAGAGCGTGAGCTTGAACACGATGCTCTTGAGCCTGCTCTTCTGCGCCAGGCCCGACGAAGTGAAGCTCCTCTTGATCGACCCCAAGATGCTCGAGTTCCAGACCTACGAAGGCATCCCGCACTTGCTCCGCCCCGTTATCACCGATGCCAAGTCGGCGGCGCGGGGGCTCACCTGGGTGGTGCAGGAGATGGAGCGCCGCTACAAATTGCTGGCGGAGGCCGGCGTCCGCAATGTCGACGCCTATAACCACAAGGTGGCGGGGGCCCAAGGACTATCGGGCGAAGGGGAGGGCGCCAAGCCGGATCAGCCTGAGCTGCCGATTCAGTTCCTGTCGGAGGGAGAACGCCTTGCGGCCGGGGAGAGTGCGATTCCGGACGGAAGCCCAGGCTCCTGTTCACCGCCTCCGACTCCGCCCGAGCCGTTACCCTACATCGTCGTGATGATCGACGAGCTGGCCGACCTGATGATGGTGGCGCCGAAAGACGTGGAAGACAAGATCGCGAGGTTGGCGCAAATGGCGCGGGCCTCGGGCATCCATCTTGTCCTTGCGACGCAGCGTCCATCGGTCGATGTTCTGACGGGGCTGATCAAGGCGAACTTTCCGGCGCGAATCGCGTTTCAAGTCTCTTCGAAGACGGATTCCAGGACGATTCTGGACGCGAACGGCGCGGAAGCGCTCCTGGGCCGCGGCGATATGCTGTACCTTGCGTCGGGCACCGGACGGCTGATGCGTCTTCACGGATGCTTCGTGTCGGACGATGACGTGCGACGGGTCGTGGACTTCGTCAAGAAGCAAGCGCTTCCGACGTACAACCAAGAGCTTCAGTCCTTGAAGCAGGAGGACGCGAAGGAGGAGGCGGCGCAGGACGAAGTATACGAGCAGGCAAAGGAATTGGTCCTCTCCACCGGGCAAGCCTCGGCGTCCCTGATTCAGCGGCGGTTGCGCGTCGGCTATCCTCGTGCGGCCCGAATGATCGAGCAAATGGAATCGGACGGGCTCGTCGGCGCGGCCGGCCGGGACGGCAGGCGCGAAGTGATCGGACGGCGTGGGCCGGTGGGGGAGGCCCAGGGATGACACCTCTACGAGCCGCTTGCGCTGTCGGGATCGTGCTCGCCTGCGTCGCACCGATCTCGGCCGAGGAGGCCATTGACGAGCAGGTGCGGAAGGAAGTGCAGGATGTCGTCAAGCGCCTCCAGGCCCGGTATGAGAAGACGAAGGATCTGCAAGCGGACTTCAGCCAAAAGACCCTGATCGAAGGATTCGAGCGTCCCATGACGTCCACCGGCAAGGTGTACATCAAGAAGCCGGGACGGTTGCGCTGGACCTATCTCGATCCCGCCAACGAAGACATCTTCGTCAATCGTGACGACGTCAAAGTGTATGTGCCGGAGCACAAGCAGGTGCTCATCGGCAAACTGACCCAAATGGCGGCGTCCCGGGCGCCGTTGGAGCTGTTGCAAGGAGCAGCCCGGTTGGAGGAATCGTTCGAGATCGGTCCGACGCCGGGAAAAGGACGGGGTGTCGGCGGCCTTCGCCTCCTCACGCTGTTTCCCAAAGGCCGGGGGGACGAGCAGAACCGATCCGTACAGCGCATCGTGGTCGAGGTGTTTCCCAAGACCTATTTCATCAGGACCGTCTCGCTCTATGAGCCGAGCGGCAACGTCTCGCATTTCGAATTCTCGTCGCTGCAACCCAATGTCGGGTTGGGAGACGAGGTCTTCGAGCCGAAGTTCCCGCCGGATGTGGAAGTGGTGAAGGCGCCGGTGTTGAACGCACCGTGAAACGGTCCGTGACGACGGGAGCCGGGAATAATATAGAGTCCGGAGGGCAGATGGGCTCAATTGCGGCAACACGAGTAGCGGAATCGGTGGACCAAGCGGTCGCGCGCTTGGATTTCGACCGTCTCCATCGCGAGTACTGGGAGCAGAATGAGTTCCTGTTTATTCCCCAGTTTCTCGACCGTGCGTTCGTCGAAGAGGTCCTGGTGCCCCAGGCGCAGGGCGTCAAGGGAGAGTTGAATCGAAACTATATTCCCGGCCACAAGAAGGGCGGGAGCGTCAGTTACTATACCGTGCAGGAAAAGGCGCCGCGGTTTCTCGATTTGTATCGTTCGGCGCCGTTCATCAATTTTCTGAGCCGCCTCTCCCATGCGAAGCTCATGCTCTGTCCGGACAGCGATCCGCACTCCTGTGCGCTTTACTACTATACCGAGCCCGGGGACCATATCGGGTTTCATTACGACACGTCCTACTACAAGGGTGCACGGTATACGATTCTCATGGGTTTGGTGGACAAGTCGACGCAATGCAAGTTGGTCTGCGAGCTGTTCAAAGATGATCCACAACGGCAATCACGCCACCTCGAACTGATCACCAGACCGGGGGATCTCGTGATCTTCAACGGCGACAAACTCTGGCATGCGGTGACTCCATTGGGTGAAGGCGAAGAGCGAATCGCTTTGACGATGGAGTATGTGACCAACCCTGAAATGGGACCATTCAAGCGGTTGTATTCAAACCTCAAAGACTCCTTTGCCTATTTCGGTCTTCGCGCCGTCTTCAAGCGGGCCATTGCTCCGGTTCGGCGGCCCGGCTAGTCTCGGGTTTCCGCCGTCCCGTCGCGCCATCGATCCTCCCTCAAACGTGGTCCGCTCTACCTCGTCTTCAATGCCATCGCCTGGCCGGTCAGCCTCGGTCGACCGGCCCGCAGCGGCCTCGACCGTTTGGGAAACGGTCCCTGATTTGACGAGTGCATTTCCGCGAGCGAATGTTGCATGGCTCGGGCGATCAACCAAGCGAGCGTCAGCCCCGGAGTCCAGTAGACCGCATCGCGCATCTGCTCGACGAGTTCCTTAGGCAGGTTGACCGTCAGCCGAACTTTGCGGGCTGGAACATTGTTGCCGTCCTCGGAGACGGAGTCACCATTCGGCAACTCGATCCGGCGCTGTTCGTCGACACCGGGAGTGGCGGACTCTGTCTGCATAAAGCCTCCTTCTGCTGGTGGTGAGTATCGCGCCGTTTTGATCTCCCGGAAGGGAGAGGCCGCGCGGCGGGACCTCCGCCCCGCGGCCCGATGGCGAAGCCGAAGGGCGATGAGGTCGCTCCAGATGGGCACAATCCGGAGGTGCTCCACCGGGCCGACAAGCTCGACCTGTCGCAGTGGGTCTCATCGGCACTTCGTGTCGCGGCGCTACTGCACCGAATGCTCCGTTCGCCATGCAGGCGGTCCGCAGCAACCAGCGTACCAGGGCGAGTTACGGCTTCAGCGCCCGGGAACTCCTTGCGGCTCGTCACGTTATGGCCGGTGGCAGGATGTTCTGGGTCTCGAGAGGTTTTTTCGGGAATCGGAGAAAGTATCTGATCGAATACTGGCTTTATCTCCGGAGATACGGTGCGGGGCGGATGGCGAGGTGTTATTGGTGGAGATGCTTCATGGCGGCCGCGCACAGGATGATGAAGAAACCCATCCACAGAGCGGCACGCTGGAATGGAATGGCCTCGTAGGTCTCCCCTTCCTCGGCGTCATCATCCGACTTGAAAATGACGGTGTAGAGAAAGAGGGTTACGAGACCCAACACCAGGAGGAGTTTGACAAAGAAGACGGTCAGGTACTTGGCGTGATGCTGAACCCCGCTGCCCGTTTGAGACACCAGGACCTGATTGACATAGTGCAGGTTGATGCCGCCTGTGAAGAGCAGCACGACCAACAGAATCCCGGCCACCTTTTTGTACTGCTGATAAAACGCGTCGGTGATCGGCTTGATTTGCGCCTTGGGAACCGTTTTCTGGAGTCCTGGCGTGACGGCCATGACGAGAAACGCCAACCCCCCGATCCATATCACGGCGGAGAGAAGATGAAACCAGTGGTTCACGATGGGGAGGAGCGTATTGAGATCCGTCGCGATGCTTTGGAAGGCGTCCATCGTGGTCAGTGCGGGGTCGTGCGTGCTGAGTCCTAAAGGATGAATAGGAACATAGGATCGTCGGCTCCTATGCAGCGGCGGTCGACATGGCAATCGAGCGTCAGCGTTAAAACTTGAAGACCGGCGCGTCGTTTCCGAATCGCTTCTTTCGCAGCTCTTCCATCAGCTCCACGGTCACGACCGAAATGCCGTTCTCCCGGGCGTGCTTTTCCACGCCTTTCTTCACCATCGCGCGCAGAAAATAGGGAATTCGACTGAGCCGGAGCGCGGAGGCTTCATCCCAGCGTACCTGAGTCTCGTCCGGGACGTTGAAGGCCACTTTGATCTTGTCGCCGCCTTTCGGGGTATAGAGACACCATTGGTCCTCGTCCAGCCAATCCCCGTGATCGACATAGGGACGGGCACGGCAGCCTCCGCAGATATCGCTGTACTCGCAATCCCCACATTTGCCTTTGAGCTGGGGATACCGGAAGGAATTGAAGATGTCCGATTGTTCCCAGAGTTCCGCGAACGTCCTTTGCCGCACATTACCGGCCGAAAGAGGCATGTAGGGGCAGGGAGTGAGCTCCCCGTTCGGCGTGACGCGGGCATAGTTCGTCCCCGCCAGGCAGCCGCCGCCCATGTAGCCGGTGGCTTTCGTGATGGGGGAGTTCGGGTCCTTTTCGTAGGCCAGCCGTTTGAAATGCGGCGCGCAGCGCGCGCGAACCAACATGCCCTTATACTCGTCCTGGCAATTGACCAGGTAGCCGAGGACCTCTTCATACTGAGCCGGCGTGATGTCCGTTAATTCTTCTCCACGGCCGGTGCAGACCATGAAAAACACGTTGAGCACCCGCGCCCCGAGGCCATGCGCCCAGTCGATGACGGTCGGCAACTCACGGTAGTTCATCGGCTGTGCGCTGAAGTGGACCTGAAACTGGAGGCCATTGCGTTTGCAGGCGCCGATCCCCGCGACGGCGGCTTCCCATGCGCCGGGCACGCCCCGGAAGGCGTTGTGCTTGGAGGGGTCCAGTGAGTCGATGCTGATGCCGACGCCCATC
Source organism: Nitrospira sp. (assembly GCA_035760745.1). Classification (GTDB taxonomy): domain Bacteria; phylum Nitrospirota; class Nitrospiria; order Nitrospirales; family Nitrospiraceae; genus Nitrospira_C. Next base: position 27,881 of record DASTSI010000238.1, read on the forward strand.
ACGCCGATATCCACGAGTGTCCGGGCCATCTGGTCATCGATGAGCATCCCGTTGGTTCCGAAGACCACCATGAATCCTTGTTTCACGGCATGACGAGCGATGTCGAGAATGTCGGGGCGGACCAGCGGTTCGCCGCCGGTAATGACGAGGAGACAGCCCTTGTTGACGTCGGCGATTTGGTCGATCAGACGCCGGCATTCCTCGGTCGTGAGCTCATCGTCGCCGCCCGCGGCCTTCGTGGTCGCGTCGAGGTAGCAATGATCGCATTTGAGGTTGCAGCGTTTGGTGAGATTCAACGCGACGAGGTACGGCTTGAAGTCATCGACCGTCCGTCCGTCAAAGGGCCCATCGCCCTTCGGCGCCGGGGTAAAGTACTGCGCGACCTGCTGTTGAAATGAGCTCAGAGCGCCGGTCAGCGAAGGGCCGTTGAAGATAGGGAGCGATTTACCCATGGCAAAGTGGAGTGCCTACGGTTGAGCGATGAATGGAGGGCCGATGCTGACAGGCATCACGCATGAGCGATTACACAATGATCATGGCAAACTTAGGAACTCGCTTTGCCTGTCAGATTCGCAATCATGTCCTTGAGATTGCCGGTTTTCATGGCTTCCGCCATGTAGCCCTTGGCCTGTTCGATGCCTTCGTTGGCCACTTCGAGGGTGATGACGGCGACGCCGATTTTCTCCGCATGCTTCAGAATCAGGGCCTTGGTGCAGTCCCGCATGAAGCCCTCGGGCGCGCGCTCGAGCCGGGCCTGCGCATCCGGCGTCCAGGTATAGGAAGACGGCGCTTCCGGCCGGTCCTTGCCATTGCCGTTTTCATGCGTCCCATTGGCATGAGCGCCCTCGCCGTTCACGGTCGCGACCTTTTCCCGGGCCTCAGCCGAGGTGCCCGTCCCTTTGTTGGCAAAGATCGGCTGATAGTCTTCCGAGGCGGCCTCCTTGATCATCGGCGCCGCATATTCGAGAGTAATGGTCGTCATGCCGAGCTTTCTGGCACTCTTCTCGATCTTGGCCTTCGCGCGGCGCCGCTGGAATCCGGCCGGAACCGCACGGATCGCCTCCTTGGCGTCCTTGGTCCATTGCATCGGCACGTCGTCGTACGCCACGTCGGTTTCCACATCGCCTTCGGCTTTGGCCGCGGCTTCAAAAATGCTTTTGTCGACCTGCTTAAAGCGGGCGCCTTCCGCGTTGCAGACCGGGCATTTGACCGGCGTCTCGCCCTTGCCGATGTAGCCGCAGCCGTCGCAGACGAAGTAGTTCTGGCTCATTCGGTCGAGGTAGGCCTGGGTGGTACCGGATACTGCGGGTTTTTCCTCCACGATCTGGGTCATCATGCCGCTCAACGTCGAGCCCATGAGGTCCTGGGCCACGCCATCGTCCGCCTGCATGGCGTTTCGATCAATCCCCGCGGCTTCCAGGCTTCCGCCCAATGCCCGCATCGCGTCCATCGCGCCCTTGGGCAGGATATGTCCGACGGCGGCGTCCACGACGGTGTTGCTGATGATGGTATGGCCTTTCTCGATGGCATAGCGGTGGATCGCCGTCTTGGCCACGCCGCGCGCGAAGACCGGAATCTTCTCCATCCGGCGCAAGGCTTCTTCCGTCCAGGCGATGGTGTATTCGGCCTGGGTATCGATGGGCGGCACATACTTCCGGTTGGAAACGAGCACGTTGCACGGGGCGCTGCGCAAGAGATTCTCGGTATTGCTCCCGATGTCCATGTCTTCGTCGCTGTGGACGCCGATGCGGCCGACGATCAGCAGGGCGGGGACGTCCTTGCGTACGTACTGAATGATCTTTTCGAAGGCTTTCCCGTCGAGCAGCGTGGTCTTGATATCGGTCTGTTCCGCCTGGGCGATTTCGCGCGAAATGTCGAGATGCGATTGATAAATTTTGGCCAAGCCGCTGTCGATGATCTCCTCGTGCAATTTTTCCTGTTCTTTGAACCGGAAGACCTTCCCGGCCTCTTCGTTCAGCACGCCGGAGATGCTGTGGAACGCCGCATAGTGGAAATACGGGTCGAAAGCCGAGATGGCCTCCACAGGCATGTCGAAGGCTTTGCCGAGCGCCAATCCTGTCATGAGCCCGCCGAAGGAATAGGGGCTCCCGTCGACCGCGACGACAATTTTCCCCCCCGCGATCGGCTGGGTGTTCTTGATGATCAGCATGTCGGAGTTGCGGACTCGGCGCACGACCCGCTCGGTATTGCTGCCGATCACGCTGTCCTTGACCGCCCCCACGCCCAAGGCGCCCATGATCACCAGATCGTACCCGTTGGTATTGATGTCTTCGGCCAGAACCTTCCAGTTGCGGCCTTCGAGCGAGCGCCGCTCGATCGGGAGATTGGCTTCATTACACTTCTTGTCGACGTAGTCCA
>DASTSI010000239.1:0-30517 GCA_035760745.1 Nitrospira sp.
GTCGTGATAGACGCGCTCCCAGGACCGGTCCGGATATTCGCCGAGGGGGTTGCCCACCTCGATGACCGGTTGGAGCGCCGTCAAGGCGAGGACCTTGTCCGCCACCGCCACCGCCGCGACCGTGCCGGCAGTGACTTTCAAGAATTGCCGACGCGAAACCATTGAATGCTGCATCTCGAATACCTCCTGCTATATGACTACGGACTGCCTGTCACTCGCACCAATGAAAGGCCCGAAACCTTTCTCTCACCTCCCTTCATTCGATGATGCTTCCTGAGATCATTCCGCACCAAAACACTTGGGGGCTTTTACAAGGGCTATGCCATAGGCGAGGAAGTGCAAGGGGCTACGCTCGCCGAAAACAGGCGTGATAACAACGAGTTATATTTTCATGTGTGAGGAGGAATGCCGGGCCGTTTCGGCCCTCCCGAGCGATGTCAGGCTGAACTGACTTCTGAGCGGGAGAGCTCTCTAAGTAGCTGATGTTTCTACTTTTTATGTGTCAGGAAAGAATGACAATCAGGGGAAATGCAGAAAAATGCAGAAAATACGCGGATTCCGTGCGATTGAGTACGCTGACCGTCAGGAAAACCTGACAATCGGCGGCCTCCGTAGTCCTATTTCTCCTCCTTCATATAGCGGCGCATGATTTCATGGAAATAGGGGCGAGGCAGTCCGGCTTCTTGGGCGGCATGCGTCACATTGCCGTGGTGGTGATCGAGCTTGTTTTTGATGTACCGTCGGCTGAAATCCTCGAGCACTTTCTCCTTGGCCTTCGCATACGGCAGACAGAGGTAGTCGTCCGACTGTATCCGCCTGGCTTCGTCGGTGAATTGCAGCAGGCCGATCACGTCGTGGGTGCTGATGCGATCGCCCTTGGCCAGCATGACGGCCCGTTCCATGACGTTCCTGAGTTCGCGGATATTCCCCGGCCATGGATACGCGACCAACTCGGTGACGGCGGAGGGATGGAGGTCGGACACGTATTTGCCGAACTCTTTGGTGTATCGAGCGATGAAATGCCGCGCGAGCAGCGGAATATCCTCAGTCCGCTCCCGAAGCGGCGGAACCTTGATCGCCATGACGTTCAGACGAAAGAACAAGTCTTTCCGAAACTCATTTCGTTTCACCTTCTCGGTCAGCTCCTGGTTGGTGGCGGCGATGAACCGGGCGGCCACTTTCTTCGTCTGCACGCTGCCGACCGCCCGCATCTCGCCTTCTTCGAGGACGCGAAGCAGCTTGGCCTGCAGCGGGAGGGGGAGGTCGCCGATTTCATCCAAGAATACCGTTCCGCCGATGCCGCGTTCGAGAAGACCCAGCTTGTCGCCGACCGCGCCCGTAAAGGCCCCTCGCACATGGCCGAAGAGTTCGCTCTCGACGGTGCCCTCCGAGAAGGTCGTGCAGTCGACCACCTGAAACGGTCCGTTCCGTTCCGCGCTTCGCTCATGAATCGCTCTCGCGATGACCTCCTTCCCGGTGCCCGTTTCTCCGATGATCAATGTCGTCGATTGGACGCGGGCCGCCGCGTCGATCATGGCCGTCACGGCCTTGAAGGCCGGGCTGACGCCCACCAGTTCCTTGAACGGGACGTTGTCGCTGCCGTGGGCAGGCTCATAGCGGAACAGGATCTCGGATATCCGCATGGCACGATGAATTCGTGCCGCAAAATCGAATTTCTCGAACGGCTTCGTGACGTAATCGAATGCGCCGCACCGCATGGCCTCCACCGCCGTATCGACGGTGTCGACCCAGCTCATGATAATCACCGGGATCCGCCGGTCCCTGGCCTGAACCCGCTGCAAGAGCTCGATCCCGGTCATGCCGGGGAGACGCACGTCGGTGATGACGAGATCGATCCGCCGTTCTTCCAGGATTTCGAGCGCGCCCTCCGCGCGAGCGGCGATGACGAGCTCCACCTGCTCATCGACGTCACGCGGCAGCTCCTCCTCCACGGTACGAAGAAACATTTCCACGTCCCCGCCGTCGTCCTCGACGAGCAGGATCGTGAAAACATTGTCCCTTGCCTTCATACTGGAGACTCCTCTGTTCCAACGAACGAGCGCATGATCCCTTCCGTTGGCCTGGCCGGAGGCGGCGAGGCCTGTGCCGGCGGCTTCACTGAGACCGGCAACCGGAGATAAAAGGTGCTCCCGCCGCCGGGAGACGGTTCGACCCTCACGGATCCTTGATACTGCTCCACCACCGTTTTGACGATGGAGAGTCCGATCCCGGCTCCCGGCACCTGGTCCGTTCCAAGCCGCACGAACGGCAGGAAAATCCGATCCGACATGGCCGGGTCGATGCCCATACCGTTATCGCGCACAAAGATCTCCACGCCTCGATGGTCCTTGACCCAGCCGATCTGCACCAGCAGCTCGGCTGGGTGACCCATGTACTTCACGGCATTCTCAATGAGATTCTCGAAAACCTGCTTCACGTGGATGCGCCGGCAATGCAGCAACGGCAGATCGGGTGCGATGTGCACACGGACGCTTCTGGCCCGGCCTTCGTGATTTAGAACGGTCACGATTTCTCGTATAACGGACGCCACGTCGACGTGTTCGAGCGGAGCCGACTGCTGATCCATCCTCGACACGTCCAGCGTGCCCGCCGCCAGGGCCGCGAGATCCTTCCCTTCGTTCTTGATCCATGAAAGATATTGAACCCCCTTGGCATCCAGCAGCCGCCCGTAATCGCGCTCGAGCCAGGCGGCGAATTCCGCCACCCGCCCGGCCGGCGCCTTCACTTCGTGCATCAACTCCGCGAGCTTCTGTTCCATTCCGCGGAGCTGCAGTTGCAGCCGGTGGGATTCCGACTCCAGCGCCTGGGATTGCCGGGCATGCTGCATGGCCACCGAAGCGTAGGAGGCGAACTGCTGCGCCGTGCGAATATCCCATTCCGTAAAGGTTCGTTGTTCCGCCACGCTGAGCAACATGAGAACACCCAGGCATTCACCGGGACCGGGCAACGGAACTGCGACGTAGCTCTTGGCTCCGAATTCGTCTCGAACGCGCAGAGGGCCGTCCGTATAGCTCAATGCATCGGGCACCACGACCGGCTTCCTGCTGTCCAGCGCTTGGTTGGCGAAGGGGGTTTCCTTGAAGGGAAGAATTTGATGACGACTCTGATCGAACCCCGCGCCGGACGCCGCTTCCACCATCCAGCAATCCCTGGTCGGATGGTGGACCATGAGGAGGGAGAGGTCGACCTTCAGGGATTCGGCGGCCCGATCCGCGATCCGGCGCAGCAGGTCCCCGACTTCGCCGGGGCCGAGCATCGCGATCTCCTGCCCCGTGGCCAGGAGGTTGTTCCGCGCTCCGATGTGACGCTGAATGGTTTCCGCCATCTGTTCCTTCATCCGAGTCGAACGGTCTAACTCGTTTTGCGACCCGACCGGGATGCCGGGTTGTGCCGTCAATGTCTTGAGCGGTCCGGGGATGGTCCGTTTCAGGAAGAAGAGCGAGCCGGCCACAAGACAGACCAAGAAAATCGAAGATCCCATCAGCCAGAAGTGCAGCCATCGCAACCGTCCCGCCGCTTCCTGTTCCATCGACTGGACGAAACGGTCCCAACCGGCCGTGAAATCGTCGGCTTCCCGCAGAGCCTGCTGCGCGCCGTCCGGGCGCTCCGTTTCCACGGCCGATTCGATCGCCGGCCTCAAGTGCATGAGCCATCGGTCGCGCAACTCCTGCAGTTGCGCCGAGAGCCGGGAATTGACGGCGTCGATCGCGCCCTGTTCCGCGGGGCCCGATCGCAACCCCTCGAGGACCTGTTCGAAATCAGCCAGTTCCCGACGGATGGCTTCACGGCGTTCTTGACCGAGGGGCGGGTCCGCGAGCATGGAAGCGAGTTTGTACAAGCGCATGCGCTCGGTCCCGGCCTGCTCGGTGGCCTTGCTGATGGCGATGAGCCGACTGGTGAGAATGGAACTGACGACCAGAACGGTTCCCGCGGTCAATGCGAGGAGAAGAAACGGCAGTCCAATCTTCACGGTCATCGTCAGTCGGCGCCACCCTGCCAAACCGCCCGGCTCGCTGCTCGGTATTCCATCCGGGATTGTGCTGTCAGTCAAGCCTGACACCTTCTGTGCTTCTCCGCGCTAAGCAACGAAAAACAGGCCGCAACATGGTAGGAAAATCGGCTGACCGGCACCATTCGTAATACTACCAGATTGGTGGGCGGAGAATATGCGCTCTTCCGGGGACCTCTCTTGCACAGAGCAGTTGAGGAGGCCATAATTTCCGTCGGCCGATGAAACCCAGCCAAACAGGATGGTGGCTCGCCGGTGCGAACTTCGCGCTCCTGGCCGGTCTGTTTGCGTTCGATATCTATACGCCGCTCGGGTTCGCGACCCACTTTCTTTATGCGACCGCGGTATTGATTGCAGCCGTCTCACGGCGTCCCTTCATGGTGCCTCTCACCGCGGCGGCCGGGACGGTGTTGACGATCCTCGGGACATTTCTGAGTCCTCCTGTCCCGGGACTCCCCAATTGGATCCCGATCGGAAACCGTACCTTCACCATCACTGTCCTGTGGGTGCTGGTCTGGTTCGCCTGGAAACGCGGACAGGCGGAGGCGGCGTTGAAAAAGGCCAACGAGCGCCTCGAGGAGAAAGTCGCGGAGCGGACACGGGAATTAGCTGGAGTCAACCAGGCACTGGTGTCGGAGGTGACGGAGCGGATGCAGACCGAGCAGGCATTGTTGCTGTCCGAAGGGCGACTTGCCGGCATTCTGGACATTGCCGAGGATGCGATCATCGTCACCGAAGAAGACCGCACGATCACCCTGTATAATCAAGGGGCGGCCAAGCTGTTCGGCTACGAAGCTCAGGACATGCTCGGGACATCAATTGATCAGCTGCTTCCGGAGCGATTTCGGGCTCCGTACGCGTCTCATCTCGAAGCCCTCGCTGCATCCGACGATGCCGCGCGGCGTCGGGCTCGGCGGAGCGAGGTGTTCGGGGTGCGAAAAGACGGGACCGAGTTTCCCGCCGAGGCGAGCATTTCCAAATTGACGCTGGGCGGAAAGGTCGCCTTTACCGTGATCTTGCGAGACATCACGGAACGCGTGCGGACAGAGCGACAACTGCGCTCTTTGGCCGCGCAACTCATGACGGCGCAAGAGGAAGAACGACGCCGTATTTCCCGGGAACTGCACGACGACATCAATCAGCGGCTGGCATTGCTCGCCATTGAAATGGGCCGTGTGGAGGCGAGCCCGGTGCTGTCGCCGGATCGGGTTCGCGAGGCGGTGCGCGGCATGGCGAATCAGCTTGCCGCCATTTCCGATGATGTGCGCCGAGTGGCCTACCAGTTTCATCCCTCGATCTTGGACGATCTCGGCCTCACCGCCGGGCTCGCGCGATTGACCCAGGAATTCTCGGAGAAGACCGGGATCAAGACGCTTGTGGTGCAGGAAGAACCGGCCGAACCTCTGCCGCGCGAAATTGCCTCGTGCCTGTACCGGATCACGCAAGAAAGTCTGGCGAATGTCAAGAAACATGCCCGAGCCTCTCGCGTCGAATTGGAGCTGACATGCGACGGCCGCGGTGTCATGTTGTCAATCCTCGACAGCGGGGTAGGCTTCGACCCGGATCGCTCACGCCCCAAGGGCTTGGGATTGGTCAACATGGAGGAACGGGTCCGGTCCCTTCGGGGACGATTCGACATCACTTCCGAAATCGGACGGGGAACCCGGATCTCCGTCTATATTCCGCTCCCAGGAGTTCTCGATGAAGAAACCACGAGTCCTGCTGGCCGATGATCACACCCTGGTCCTCGAGGGGTTTACGAAGCTGCTGGAGGATCAGTGTGAGTTGCTGGGGACCGCCGAAGACGGGCGCATGCTCGTCGAGATGGCCGGCCGCCTGAGGCCCGACATCGTCTTTTTGGACATTTCCATGCCGCGTCTGAACGGGATTGACGCCGGAAAGAAACTCAAGAAGATGATGCCCGAGGTCAAACTTGTCTTCGTTACGATGCATGCGGATGCCGCGTACGTGAACGAAGCGTTCAGAGCCGGAGCCTCCGGGTATCTCTTGAAACGGTCGGCCGCCAAAGAACTGGTGCAAGCGATGCAGTCGGTCATGAATGGGGACTACTACGTCACCCCGCTAGTGACGAAGGACGTCATTACGGCGTTTATCACGTCCGGCCAGCCGCCTCTGCAGACCGTGGACGACCTCACGTCGCGACAGCGTGAAATCCTGCAGTTGGTCGCGGAGGGGTTTTCCGCCAAGGAAATCGGGAGCCAACTCAAAGTCTCCCACCGTACGGTGGAATTCCATAAGGCGAAAATCATGGAACTCTTGGATCTTCACACGACGGCGGATCTCGTCACCTACGCCGTGGCGCACGGTCTCGTCAGTGTGCCCCCCTCGCTGCGACCCCGCTCGGTGCCTTCCTCTTCGTAGAGATAGCCTGCTCGTCCGGTAGTTTTCCCCGATGTGCCTCGTAGTCTTGCTGTCACAGCGTCCGGGGAAGGAGTGTATTCTTCACCCCCTGCACAGGGAGGTGCCCGATGAAACGTCTACGTATATTGCTCGCCGACCACCGGAGCGAGATCCGGTCAGCGCTTCGCATCATCCTCGAGCCCGCGTACCACGTGGTTGGCGAAGCCGATAACGGCCAGGCCGCGGTCGCCGGCGTCCGAACATCCCGGCCCGACCTTGCCCTCGTGGACATCGATCTCCCGGTGGCCAGCGGCGTCGAGACCATTCGGGAACTTCACAACATCTGTCCCGACTGCCGACTTATCGTCTATGGGTCCTACCTCGAGCCGGACGTCATGGCCGCCGCGTTCGACGCCGGCGTCTCCGGTTACGTGATCAAAGGATCGGACCGGGATTTGTTGTCCACGATTCAGCCTGTCATCAAGCAGTTATGGAACGAGAACCAAGAGTCGGGTCGAAATGCGGACGACTGGGCTGCATCGTGGGTACCTGGGAACGGCCAGGTCGAACGACGCGTCCAACGGACCGCTTAAGCCGGCCTGGGGGGAATAAGGATGAATTGCGCCCGATGTCACAGTGTCGTCGTGCCAGAGGTTTTTGTGGATTATGGGTCCGGGATCGGCGCCATGTCGTTCCTCGGATATCGGTGCCTGATCTGCGGAGACGTGAGTGATTCCACCATCCTTCGCCATCGCACCGTGCAATGCTCGCCGTTGTTGGGAAACAGGAGAAAGCGTCGTTTTTCCATTTGTGCGGAGCGAAAGCCGGAAGCATGAGGTCACGACTGTCGTCGCTCGGAAGCGCGCCCGACCGACGTTTGTGGCGCGCATGAGCGACCGCCGAATCACGATGACGGATGCCATACCGGCGACGATGACCCTCCCGCGCCAGAGGACCGTGGAGAAAGAACCTACGTCGGGGAGTCTCGACGACAGAACGTTCAGGCGCCGTATTTTGGTCGTCGATCACGAGGTCGACGCGCGGAACGTCCTCTGTGATCGCCTGGCCTACCTAGGATTCGACGTCGTAGCCGAGGACAACGGGTTCTCCGGTCTTGCCCGCATATTCCGGGATTGGGAGAGTTCCCCGTTTCACGGCATGCTGGTGGAATTACAGATGCCGATCCTCGGGGGGTTGGCCGTGCTGCAGGAAATGCGCGACCGGTTTCCGTCCGTGCCCGTGATGGTCATGTCCGATTCTCATCACATCGGGAAGCTGCGACAGGCCTTAAGGCTGGGCGCCAAAGAATACCTGGTCAAGCCGTTCGACATGGAGTTGTTCCGTCGGAAATGCGAAAGCGTCTTTTTGGAAGGACGCCAAGTATGAGCCCCTGAAACGACCCCGAGACGGGGGTCTTTCTCCGGGCTCCTCGCGTCGAGGCGGGAAGGAGGCGACATGAAGTGCGAGCGCTGCGGGGGCCTTCGGCTCTGGTTCCACTTCGTGAATCGCAGAAAATCCAGCGGTTGGTGGCAATATGACGGGTGGTTGTGCATGAACTGCGGTGAAATTATCGATCCGCTTATCCTCATGAATCGCCACACCCAGCGGGCCATGACCCAATCGGGGACGCCGCGCTCTTTCGGCGGCAAGGTGGTTTGGGTGCGGCAGCGGGATGCGGTCGCGTGATGACGTGCCCGTCTGAACACAAGGATTAGGCTGCGGGCACGATCTTCAACCCGGCCTTTGAAAACTGCTCTTCGATCGTAAACCTCAGCTCGCTTGCGACCTGGTTCGGATCCACGTCCAGCCGGATTTCCAGCCAAAAATTGAGCGTGAAGATCCGGGCCTGAGAGCCGAATTCTTCGAGCAGGACCTGCGGTCGGGGCGCCTGCAGGACCTGAGGATGCTCCAAGGCGGTGGTGGCGAGAATTTCCATCACTTGCTGCGTCGAGGCGCCATAGGGCGCTCCGACGCGAATTGAGAAGCGGCTGATACGGCTCGAGTAGGTCCAGTTCGTGAGGTGACGTTCCAAAAAGCTGCTGTTTGGGATCAACGTATCCATGCCCTTGGTGTCCCGAACGGTGGAAGAACGGAGACCGATGGTCGTGACGCGACCGCGGACGTTGTCGACTTCGATCAAATCGCCGACGCGCAGCGGACGCTCAATCAGCAGCAGGATGCCGCTGATCACGTTCTTCAGCAGGTTCTGGGCTCCGAACCCGACGCCGATCGCGAAGGCTCCGCCCAGGAACGCGAACACGGTCAGGGGAATCTTTACCGAGACCAAGCTGACCACGATCAGTATGGTCAGGAGGACGGCCTGGCTCCACAGGCGGACGGAGTGACCCAACTCCGGCGTCAAGCCGAGCCGCTTGACCGCCAATCGACCCAACAGGGCGGCCAGCCGGAGGCAGATCCAATAGCCGATCAAAAGGATCGCGAGTGCGCTGACAATCTTCCCGACGGTCACGCTCCGGCGTCCCGTGATGGTCTTGCCGTCGACTTCGATCGTGTCTTCCGCCGCGAAGACCTCGAAGTTCCACGCCTTGACCGCCAGACGCCACGCGTGCTGCGACCACTCTTCGAGGCGGGCGGAAAGGGGAAGCTCTTTGTGCCGTTCTTTGAATTCCGATTTCCAACGTTCAAGGAAATGCGACGCCTGGTCTACCCGCTGAAGGGCGCGATCGTAGGCCCGTTCCCGCTCGTGATGCAATGCGACCATCCTCCGCAAGTGCGCGCGCTCTTCAGCGTCTGCGGCGTTGGCCACGCGGTTCTCCAGTTCACTGATTTGCCCTGAGGCGATTTGGGCCTGTTGCCGCAAGTAGTCCCGAGATGCTTGAAAATTCGTGAACAGCGGCGTGAATCTGTTGTAGGCGTCCCGTGCCGTTGCGGGATCGATGCCCTGCGCGATCGCGAACCGGGTGTCCCACAATTGGCGCTCTCCTTCGACGATATCGAGCAACAATTCGAGCAGATCGGCTTTCAGGGCCAAATTCTCGGTCTCGAGCCGCGTGACTTCGGCCGCGGCTTGCATGCGCCTGAGACCGCGAGGTCGCTTCCCGGACTGTTTCGACGTCACACGTGAGACGCGGGCCGCCAATTGTTTCTCCATGGCTTTCAGCGCGTCGCCATGCTGACGGCGGTCCGCGGTCGTTCGCTCCAACTCGCCGGCCAAATCCTGACGTTCCTTTGTCAGCCGCGCCTGAGCTTTCGCAAGGTCCGCCTCGGTGAACAACACGTGGGGTTCCACGGCACGGAACCGGCGCTCCGCCGAGTCCAGGCGTGCGCGCGTGTCGGCCAACTCCGCTTCAAGGCGGGTCTTCGAAACCTCCGCGGCCCCCAGCATGGCGGCTGCCGACCGCTGACGCAGAGAACTCAAGTCGCGCAGCCAACGAAGACGTTCCGATTCGGACGACGCCCCCGCCGCCTCTGCTCGTTCGGTGGCCTGGCGAAGATCTTCCTCTGCCTTCTCCAGGGAAGTGCGAGCCTTATCGAACCGTAGACCGATAAGGTCCAACTGCGACTGCAATCCCTCCATGGCGAGGCGAAGCGACTGCGCGGAGTCCCACAGTTGATCGGCGGAGAAAATCGAATACGGCGGGGCTGCGGTCGGGTCCTCGGCGACTGCCGCATCGGCTGCGTTCTCCCGGCGAGCGCGCGCATGCTCCATCCGCTCCCTGTTTTCGATTTGCTCGTCATAACTCCGCACGAGGTGGTGGAGCAATGTCCGCCGTTCGAGCAATTCATCCTCGGGAGTTCCTCGGGGAGCCCCGGCCCCGAGTGTTTCCGGGCGGTCCACTGCCTGCAACTCCGCCTGCGCCTGCGCGCGTCTTGTTCGTATATCGGCGAGGTCGGCTTGGGCGGCGGCCGCGGGATTTGATCCGGGGGCGGGCGCACGGGCATCCGAACGAGGAGCCGGGCCTGGCTGTTCACCAGTCCCGTCACCCGCCGTCGGGCTCAGAAAGAGCACGGCCATGACGAGGCCGGCGAGGAGTACCGAGGTCGGAACCTCCCTCAGGCGCCGCCACATGGCGGAACGCAAGCGAAGCGGCCGGATGGCATGCGGCGGATTTCTTTTCGTCATCATGGCACGAACCACAAACCAGTCCTCGGGACCCCCATGAAGGTCCTAAAAGGAATGGCCGACAAGCGGACACTAGGCAAACCCCGAGATCGACAAGCTTGAGACTCTAAGGCGGCTGGAAGAGCGGGCCGAAAACGTGCTGCTCGAACAGTTCGAGAGTCTGTCGAAGCGCGGGGATGGGACGGAAGGGGGAGTGTCAATGAAGAAGCTGGTGCAGGGAGGCGACAATGCGGCCGCGTTACATCAGGACAGATGCAGATGTCGGGCCGCAGCGAGCGAAATGTCCGTCGCCCTCTTCTTTAGAGGGGCCGCCGGTCGATTCAACCACGAGCGCGACATCCACGCCTGTCCTGTTCGGCCGTCCAGCATGCTGACCGGCCGAACACAGAGTCGGCTACGCCGCGTCCAATGCCGGTTGCTTTCCTCGGCCCTTCAACAACCGATTCTGCGCAATCAATGGGTCGAGCAAGAGCCCGCAGTTAATACAACGCTGTACAGAAGATTTGGACGAAAATTCCGGCCGCGATTCCTCGATCATGAGCCCGTTGCATTTCTGACAGAGCATGTCCCACCTCCTCAAAAAACCCTGGCTTTCGCGGCCGACTGTAGCAAGGAGAGATTAACGAAGTGTTAGCACCGAGTTAAAACCGTTTAATCTTCGACGGGAGTCCCCCGGTCAATCAAATCGACGGCAAGAACGTGGAAGGCGGCGAGCGACGATCAGGTATCGGCGTCCGAGGCGACGTGGACAACCGGTCACGGTTTCGTATTTCTTACTGATAGCCGAGGCACCATTCCCCCTCCAATCGCGAGGATGATGCGGTTCCCTCGTGAAAAGTTTGCACGATGTCGGGCCTCCGAGAATGGACAAGCACCCAGGGACCTCGTGAGAAGAAGCAACGATGTTCCGACAGGGCGGGCATCCATTGGGGGAGGACGCGCCCGGAGACGGCTATGGCGCCACCGTGCCATGCGTGCTGCAGAAGGTGAGTGAACACCACTCCTCTAGCTCGGGATTTCGCTGCGATGGTCACCACCTCGCTGATGCCACCGGGGTTCACGTAGTAGAGGTACCAACCGACGACCCCCTCCCTGCCGGAAGACACGCGGACTCGCGTCAGCGTTCCGCCACAGGGCTTGTCCGCAGCCCGGCGTAGAAGCCAATTGCGATCATCGTTGGGTAAGTCGGGGCGCAGTCTGGAGCCGTCATGATAGTCACAGCCGTCCTCGGGCGCGGACGCATCGCTCAGGACTGTGCCGGTTGCCGTACTGACCGGGGGGCGGAGTGGTCCACCGGCGCCGTGGGCCGCCACGGTATCCAACAGTCGGCTCGCCGGACGGATGACGCGCGCGAGAGAGCGCCACCCGCGTCGAAGACCGATCAGCGAGACGACATAGCCTGCGGGACGGAGAATGCGCGTCCACGACAAGCTGTAGAGGAGCGCCGTCGTCCCGCCGAATCCTTCCCACAAGATCCGTGCGGCATTGTTCGCCTCATCGGCGATGGTCAGGTCTTGCGGCCCCCGGAGACATGTGCTCAATAGTTGGATGCCGACCATCCGCGACTGACCGACGGGATCGGCGATGAACTGCGTACAGACCGCCGCCAAAACCGGCTTCTCCATATAGAGAAACCGTCGGGGTGCGACGCCGAGAAAGCCGAGGACGCGACCCTGCTCCTCTGCCACATAAGACGGCACGGCGCAGCCGACATCGCGGTGCTCGAGGAACACCTGCCGGAGATAGGTTGCGCGCCTCCGAAGATCGTCGGCATGCCGCCAGCCCTGGTTGAAGACCCGGGCATGAAGCTGGGCCACTGCTTCGAGATCCTCTACACCGAACGGTCGCACAGGCACCATGAACCCCACTTCCTCATGAGCAATCGATTGGATGTTGTCATCGCCGCGCAGGCGGCGGCGCCGTTTCGGATTCGGATAAGGTTGGGGGTGTTATGCGGACATGAAGCGAGTGAATGGTATAGGGAATGCCTTTGTCGGTCACGAGCTCCATCAGCCCGGCTTTGATGTCACGGTCACAGCGCTCTCGTTGTTCTCGAGGCATATCGACAAAATGCCCCTCCGCTCGAACCCACCAACTCCAATGGCCCTCGAGCGAGTCGTAATAGGTTTCGTAAGACTCATGGACGACGAGGTGATCGCTGGGGAACGCAGCAGCGAACAAGATTCCCGCCGCCTCCTTCGTTAATTGTTTCCGGCGTAAGGCCGATCGGAGGAGAGCCGTGGGCCCCATATACTTAAGATAGATCGGCGTGGTGATCCGCAGGAATTCTTTTCCATTGTGACGGCCGGTAAAGACGAGATTCATGCGCCCGGCAGGACTCAGCACCCTCGCCAACTCACGGATCGAGGTCTCCAGGTCGGTTGCCCAATGGAATGCATAGAAACTGTAGAGGTAGTCCACTGAATGGGAGTCGATCGGAAGCTGCTCAAACGCGCCGTCTCGGACATCGACGTGAGGATAGGACTGCGTCGCACCGACCGCCTTCATGCGCATGTTCTCGGCCGGTTCCACGCCGATGAATCGAACAGGTGGTCCATACGTCGCCGCCAATTTGGCCAGATGTCGGCCGGTGCCGCATCCGACGTCCGTCACCACTCGATCATTGTTCATCAGACGAATTGCATCCAGCGCGTGATCGGACGACCGACCCCAGCATGAGCGTTGGTTGGCTTCGTCGTCATAACGGTCAGCGAATGCTGAATACGTGCTGACAACCGAGTTCATCGTGATTCGTTCAAACGGCGGTCTTTGCCACCAGGATGTTCTGCACCAGACCTTGGATGGAGGTAAACGCGCGGGATTCGAATTCAAGCAGATCGAGTTTGCGACCGATGCAAGACTCAACGTGAGCTAACAATTCGATAAATCCCATCGAGTCGAGCGCACCGCTCGCGATGAGGTCGACGGTTTCATCGATTGGCGCAGTACAAGATCCGTGCTCGAGGATCCACTCCCGAATGATGCGCGACAGTTCTTGCTCCGTCACCATGGTCCCTCCTGTATTGGTCAGCACGGCCTCAGGCAAGAACCGCTCCGGATGACAGGAAGACCCGCGAGCCGGTTTGCAAAGAAATTTGACCGGCGGATGGAAGCGGACTCGGACAAAACGTCTCTCAGAGGACACAGTGTCCGGGTTTCACACCGTCATCTCGAAGGACGAGGTGGCGTACACGTGGAACGCCTCAAATAATTATTAATTAATCTTCAAGTACCGAACGACGGGGCGTGAAGCATTCTCTCAGCGGCTGACGTGTCGGTTCACCGTAAGGACGGGGCACCCGGCTCGCCTGATCAATGCCTCCGTCACACTGCCGAGGACGAGGCGCTTTAATCCGCGTGGTGCATGCGTGCCAACGGCAATGAGGTCGGCTTCATACGCGGCGGCCTCCGCCAGTATGGTTTCGACGGGCTCACCTGCGACACGGCGACCCTCCGCCTCGATCCCGCTGTTGCGGAGCTCGATCAGGACCTTCTCGACGGATCGGTCCCGGCGTCCGTCGTGCGAGTCCGGTTCCGGCACATCGATCATACAGACCGCAGCCCGGAGCGGTAAAGCGAGCCGGCGAATAAGATGGAGAACCGGCTCGGATATGAGCGAACTGCCGGTCACCGCGAGTAGCCGCCGCAGTCGCACTCTCGCCGGCGGACGAGAGGCCTGGCCCGCCAGACTGCCGTGCACGGTCAACACGGGACAAGGCGCTTCCCGGACAAGACCCTCGGCCGTGCTGCCGAGCCGCAGCCGATCCCAGCCGGTGCGCCCTTCGGTGCCCATCACGATCATCTCTGCATTGGCCTGCAAGGCGGTCTCGACAATGCTCGTGACCGGATCGCCGTAACGCAACAAGGGTCGAGCCTCCACCCCTCGTTCCTTTGCAATGCGGGTCAGGCGTCCCAGTTCCAACAAGGCAGCAGTTTTGAGCGACCCGAGATACCGGCTATCGGGCGCAGCGCCACGGTCATCGACGGGCACTTTAATCACGTGCATGATGAGGAGTGGAGTCCGTAAGCTCTTCGCCAATGTGACGGCATGCAGAAAGGCTTGCCCGGCCGCTCGTTGAAAATCCGTCGGCATCACAATGAGTGGCGGCTTCTTCTCAACTCTTGGTTTTGCCATGGCCTATCACGTTCGGTGTCCTCACGCCCTCACATGGAGCAGGGGCCTGTTTTGAGTGAACAGGGCCGCGACAAGGATAGTCGACGGCCCGCCATCGTATATCATAGCGGGGAGGGCTCGTGAATGGTGCGAGGTTTGCACGGCTGAAGGACACCCTGAGTTCGACAGAGAGGGCACAGGCATGACCGACATAGCGATGAAAAAGGGCGCCCAGAAGTTCGAACCGACGGTTGAGATCCCGCCAGAAGATGAGACGTCCGCCTCACGCCCCGCCCCGGCGGCGTTCTTCTCATCCATGCCACGAGACCTTTTCTTGGCCGCCCTTTATCGACTGATTCGGATGTCCTTCGATGAAATGAATCGCGTCGCCCCGACCGCCGGCATGCCATCCAGCGGCTTATCGCCTGCTATCTGGTTTCCACCGATCGAGGTTGCCGAGGAGGACGGATATTTCATCGTCTCTGTTGAATTGCCCGGCCTGAAAAAAGAGGACATCACCGTGGCCGTCACGGAAGAAGGGTTGGTCATCAGCGGTCAACGGCAGCCGAAGCCGCCGGACCGCATCCAAGGGATCCGGCGATCCGAACGCGGTTACGGATCGTTTTGTCGGACCATTCCCATTCCCGACGACGCGGACGTACACCGGGCGGCGGCGAGGTTTGAGAATGGACTGCTGACGGTGTCAATTCCCGTCCCTGACAACGTTCGGTGGCGGCGGGACATTCCGATCCAACCCTGATCGCGACAGCGCGGCCATCTCCCGCTCTCGACGGAAAAACCCGCGCCCTTGGGAGAGGACCATGATCATAGCCAGGCCCCTCGCTCTGTTGTTCCCCCTCGTGGCGCTCGTCTTCTGGGGTTCGTCCGCGGAGGGACAAACCCCGCCGCAGACGGTGGAATTTCCGATCGTCGGCAATCGGACCGCCGTCTGGATCGTCAGCCAGCTTCACATCCTGTTCGCGGCTTTTATCCTCGGCGCTCCGATCTTCGTGGTCATCGCGGAATGGCTGGGATACCGGCGCCAAGATCCTCGGTATGATCGACTCGCCCGGGAGGTGACGAAGGTCACGGTCATTCTCTACAGCATGACCGCCCTCACGGGCGGATCGTTCATCTTCATGCTGCTTGTCACCTACCCGCAGTTCACCGCTTGGCTCGCCAATCACTTCTTCCTGATTTTTGCGGTCATCTATCCGCTGCTGTTCATCGGTGAGACGGTCGTGTTGTACGCCTACTTCTATACATGGGACACGTTGAAAGGAGACAGAAAGGCCCGGCACCTCGCGCTCGGCGTCCTGCTGAACGTGCTCGGGACGCTGACACTGTTCGTCATTGACGGGCCCACCTCTTTCATGAACACGCCGGCCAAAGCGCCTGAAGGGTTGTCGCTGTCTACGTACGTGGAGACGGCGTCTCTCTGGGACAAAATCTACAACTACAGCTGGATTCCGATGAATCTCCACCGACTTGTCGGCAACGTGACCTTCGGCGGGTTTATCGCCGGCCTCATCGCAGCCTACCTCTACATGGCGGCGAAGACAGAAACGGAACGATCGTACTACGACTGGATGGGGTTCGTCGGCAATCTCATCGGAGTCGGCGCGCTGCTGGCTCTTCCGTTCATGGGCTATTTGTATGCCTATGAGCTCTGCGACTACGACGCCTCGATCTGCCCCTACATGATGGCCGACCAGCTCTCGATGTTTTTCGAGATGCAGGGCGCCATGGTGGGGCTCATTTTCCTCGCGAGCAACTATTACATCTGGCTCAGCATGAAACGAATTGCCGGGGTGGAGCGGGTAAGGTTGTCGCTGTTCACCCTCCTTCCGATGGTCGCGCTTCCCTTCGTCATGACCTATGCCTGGACCGTCTATCCGGTTCCTGACCCGAGGTCTCTCGCGATCCTGGTTCCGCTGATTGCCGTGCCGCCCCTCATCGGCCGGTTCGTGCCCCTGACCGTCTCCTCTCGGACGGTGATCAAGGTGGGCTTTCTCATGATCATCATCGGGAATGCCATTTGGATGACGCCGCACGGGTTCGTTCCGACCGGCGCGAAATTGGTGCCGGAGCTCGAACTGCCGCCGGACTGGAATTTCCTCGCGTTGATGCCCGCCAAGAACTCCGCCGCGTTCACGCTGGTGTTCGTCACGGTCGTCAATTACGTCCTCTACAATCGGGCCATCCAGCAGGGGACGATCGTGTGGGGCAAGATCGATTTTGTATCTCAGTTTGTGCTGGTCTTCTTGGCGTTCAGCATGATCTGGACGATGGGGTTGATGGGCGCCATCCGCTCGCTGCTACGAAAATACTTTCATACGTACAATTTGGTTCCGGATTTCACGCCGGAGTCCTATACGCCGACGCTCGCGTATTCGGCGTGGTGGATCACCGGCGTGACCGTCGTGTTCTATCTGGTCGTGAGCTTCGCCATCATCGTGACACTGCGGACGTCTCAAGCTCCGCGCCATGACCTCTCACCGGTTGAGCAGTCGTCATCGCGTCTGATGAGCCGGTTGGAGGAGTTTCGCTGACTCTTACTGGTCGTAACGGCCTGCCGCTTCCGGCTGATAGAGGACCTCTTCAATGGCCATCTTCCGTATGCCTGCCGGGACCGGCCAGTCCACGCTGTCACCGACCCGGCAGCCAAGGATTGCCGTTCCGACCGGCGCCAAGACCGAAATTTTATGATGTTCGAGATCCGCATTGGACGGGAAGACGAGGGTGAGCTCACTTTCTTGGCCCGGGTCCAAATTTTTGAGACGGACGCGAGAGTTCATCGTCACCACATCGGACGGGATGGCCGTGGGCTCGACGATATGCGCACGGTCCAGCTCGTGTTGTAAGGCTTCCAAGTGCGGATGCTCCCTGTTCGCCTCTTTGAACATGATGCCCACATGCACGAGTTCCTTCAATCGAGCCAAGTCGAATTCCGTAATGTAGATATCTCGTGGTTCCATGCGTCCCCTGTGGCATTCAGTCATGACGTCCCAGCGGATCAGGCCGCTGCCGAGCGAACGTCTTCAAAGATACTGCGCAGGTCGTCAGGAAGTTGGGCTCGAACATCCTGAATCTGGCCCCGGCTGACGCGCTGTGTGATCGTGACGCCCACCGCGGCCACGAGCTGCGCAGCTCGCGCCGGATCAACATGAAGGCGCTCAACGAGCGCTGCCTCGATCGTCTGTCTGCTGATGCCTTTGTCCGGGCCCGGCGGCAAGGCCAAGAGCGCCGGCTGCATGCGGGAGGGGAGCTGCGCGATGAGATCCTTGGCCTCATCCGGCGTCAGCCGCCGCACCAGCGAACCGAGGACGACCTCCAGCACGGTTTCCGCCTCAGCCGCCGTCTCCAGGGCAGCCTGCGCGCGGAGCTGATGGAGCAGGCGCCGATAGGTGGCTTCTGTGCGGGCCGCGCGCCTCGCTTTGACGGGCGCCGCTGGCCCGCCTTCGCCGATCTGTGCCTCGACAATAGCGGCTAATTCCTCGAGAGGAGCGGCTTCATCGAGCAGCAGATCATCGAACGTCACGATCCCAACGAGCCGTCCTTCTTCCACGAGAGGGACCCGGCGGATGTTGCGTTCCTGCATTAGCCGAATCGCATCCTGGTGGCTATCTGCGGGCGACAGCACCGCGACGGGGGCGGTCATTACGTCGGCCAACTCCGTCGTTTGGGAGTCGCGTCCGCGGCCCACCACACGAATGGCAAGATCCCGATCCGTCACGATACCTCTGATCTCTCCCTCGGCTTGCACCAGCACAGCCCCGATATTGTTGTGCTCGACCGCCCTCGCAGCATCAACGACGGGACTCCGCGGATTGAGCACGACAAGGCGCGGCCGTCGATACTCTCTGAGCGACATTGCAGAGCTCCTTTCGTTTGCGCCCTATGCGACGGCGGTCCTCGGCCGAGCCGCACGTTTCACCGGCTTCATCCGTCTGCGTTGCACCGTCCGGCGCACGGCGCGCTCCGCTGCGGCGAGGGCCTTCTGGATCGCCGTCCCAAGGACAGCGTCTTGGGCTTCGGCGACGATGCTCGGCAGACGGTTCAGAACCACTTTGAGCCGGCAGACCTGATCGAGGCCCCCGCGTGGACCGTTCGCGTCCATAACGCGGAGGCTCACCCGCTGGATCATGCGCCCGAACTTTCCAAGCTTTTTTCCCAGCTTTTTCCGGATGTCGCGCCGTTCGTCTTTACTCAGATGGGTGCCCAGCACGCGAATATGAGCGGGAACAAGCCCGGACTCGCGCTTCACCGATTTCGGAACCCATCCCGGAAAGGGTGAACGACTCGCACGTCGGGTTGTGCCCTTGACGCTCCCTGTTCTCATCCGGCGCAAGACCTCATCACCGTCTCGTCGGCGCATCCCGGCCGTACGAACGTTGGCCGGGGACCCAGATCGTGCTCTTCGTGCCAACCGTCGAGCACTAGCACTATAGCGGTTGGGTCTGTTCTTCTACTAGGAAGCCTTCTAGACGGGAGTGAACGTGCTCATGGCAGAGTCGGGACTCGATCGAGATGAACTTCCCCGGGCTGGAAGGCGGTTGGACTCGGGGTGTCACCCGTCCCCGGCGTCAGGTCCTCGACCTAGTATCCAGACGAAGATGTGCTCACCGCCTGGTATTGGATCCATTCGCCCCGGAAAAGGTCGCCGACGGAGCCTCATTCATATTATGTGGGCGGAACGAGAGGGATGCATGAGCAGGCCGTTGATCAGCCATATCGTCCTCGGGACCGACTTTTCGGACTCCGCAGGGCAGGCGCAGCAGTACGCGGTCCTCTTGGCGACGTCGTATGACGCGACGCTGCATGTGATTCCTGTTCCGGAACGCCCCCTCTGGCAGGGGTCGCATGCGGCGACCATCTTATACTTGGAGCAGGTGCAAAGGGAGGGTGAAAAACAGCTTGCCGACACCGAGCAACAGTCGACGAGGGCGGGGTTGATTGTCATGGGGACGCACGGGCGGAGAGGATGGTCTCGCGTACGTTTCGGGAGCGTGGCCGAAGCGGTTCTCCGGCAAGCACACTGTCCCGTCCTTACGGTCAAGAGTCCCAAGTTTCAACCCGGCCATCGTCGGGTGTTGCCGTATGTCGTCGAGTAACGGGGCAAGTGGCAGGCGGCGGGCCACGGCGTCCTCAGCGTTTGCCAGCGGTTTAATTCGATTGCGATCCCAACGTCGCTGCCGGGATAGAAGCGCACGATCGGGACCACGGCGGCCATATGTCGTCTGGCAGTAACCCCTCATGCGAGGAACGGCGATGAATCGTATGCGTGAAGACGGAGCCACGTCGGTTGCGGAGCAAGCGGCACAGCATCGCCGGGACAATCCGCACCTCGCGCATTGGGCGCAGGGGTACGGCGTCATTCGCCATCAACAGGAGACCCAGGTCCGCCTGATGGACCTCGCACGGCGGCTGCAGGCAGACGCCGGCATCGGAGACGCCGTGCCGTTCTGGGAGGTGCTCTCCGCGCTGGATCGATTGACCAGTGCCGGTCTCTGGTTGGTCGTGCATCAGACCTATGCCCGGCATGTGTATCTCGATGGGCGGCCCCTGGAAACGGAGGATTTCAAGGTTCGGCCCGAAGGGCACACCGGAGGATCGTTGAACATGGTTCCGGCGTACGCCGCCTATCTTGCGTCCAACGTGCTGAGCGGGCTGACCCGCAGCTGGCTGATGGGACAGGGACATTGCGTGGCCGCGATCGACTCGCTGAATGTCCTGGTCGGTAATATGTCATCGGCCCACGCGGAGCGTTACTCGGTGACCGACGAAGGACTGAGTCGTTATGTCCGTGACTTTTATCTGTATCGCCTGGGATCGGACGGCCGGCAGGTCTCTCCGCTCGGCAGTCATGTGAACGCCTATACGGCGGGCGGGATTGCCGAAGGCGGTTATCTCGGCTTTGCAGAGCTTCAGTATGTGCATATGCCGCTGCCGGGCGAGCGGTTGGTGGTCTTTCTGTCCGATGGCGCGTTCGAAGAGCAGCGGGGAAGCGATTGGGCGCCGCGCTGGTGGCGGGCGGAGGACTCAGGCTTGGTCGCACCGATCATGATCAACAATGGGCGCCGTATCGACCAGCGGACGACGATGTCGCAGCAGGGTGGCGTGAAGTGGTTTTGCGACCATCTTCGCCTCAATGGATTCGATCCGTTCGTCTTTGACGGGCGTGATCCGGCGGCCTTTCTCTGGGCGATCTTTGAAATCGAAGGGCGGCTCGAGTCGGCGGCCGAGGCCGTGGCCTCCGGCCGGCTTCGATATCCCATTCCGTTGCCGTATGGCGTGGCCGTGGCGCCGAAAGGCGCGGGCTTTCCCGGGGAAGGCACCAATCTCGCGCATAATCTGCCCCTGATGGCGAATCCCCGGACGGACGCGCGCGCCGCCGATCTGTTCAACCAGGGCGCCAAGCAACTGCATGTCCCGATCGAAACGTTGCATACCGCACTCACCGCGTTTCAACAGCATGACAGGTCAAAGCGGCCACGTGAACGGGATCATGCCTTGGCACATCGAGATGTCGTCCTGCGGGAAGTTCCACGGCCTGCGTTCAAGCCGGTGCAGAGGCGCGACGAGCGTCCTCCCGTGCCAGTGGCCACGTCGTCTCCGATGACGGCCGTCGATCGATTCTTCACGGCCTTGGTCCAGTGCAATCCGCACCTGCGGCCGCGCGTCGGCAATCCGGACGAGATGCGGTCGAATCGTCTGATGGAGACGCTGGGCCTCCTCAAGTTTCGTGTGACCGACCCCGAGCCCGGGATTCCGGAATCAGTCCATGGCGCGGTCGTGACGGCGCTGAACGAGGAAGCCGTCGCCTCCGCGGGTTTGGCGAACAAGGGCGGCGTCAACCTGATCCATACGTATGAAGCGTTCGGCACCAAAATGCATGGAGCGATCAGGCAGGAAATCATTTTCTCGAATCACTGCGAGGAGGCTGGACGGCCTCAACGCTGGCTGTCCATTCCGCTCATTCTGACCTCTCACACGTGGGAAAATGGGAAGAACGAGCAGTCGCACCAAGATCCCAGCATGGCCGAAGCGCTGCTGGGGGAGCCTTCGCACGTGTCGCGCGTCCTCTTTCCCGCCGATTTCAATACGGCCGCCGCCGTCATGGAGCAGATGTACCAGACGCAGGGCCAAATCTGGACCATTGTCGTGCCGAAGGCCGATACGATTCCAGACCGGTTCACCGCGGACGAGGCCCGGCGGCTCATGAAAGAGGGGGGAATCGGCATTGATTGGGCGGGGTACGAGCGGGATCGCGGCCAACTCATACTGGCAGCCGTCGGCGCGTATCAACTCGAGGAAGTGCTGAAAGCGTCGGCCAGGTTAGCTGCGCGGCACGTGCCCCACACGGCGGTCTATCTTCTCGAGCCGGGCCGATTCCGAGCGCCGAGGTCGGAGCGAGAAGCAGCCCATTGTGCGCCGGCCTCGGCCATCGAAGCATTGTTTCCGGCACACGTCGCGCCGCGGGTCTGGGTGACCCATACCCGGCCGGAGACCATCCTGGGCCTGCTCGGTCCCTTGCACACGGGATCACAGACCTACGGCCTTGGCTATATCAATGAAGGGGGCACTTTGAATACGCCCGGTCTGCTGTTTCGCAACCGCTGCACGTGGGCACACGCCCTCGATGCCGTCGCACGGCTGTTGAAGGTTGCGCGTGAGGACGTTCTGCAAAAGAAAGAACTGGACGCCCTCGATGGACGCACGAGCCCTCATGGCGTCATCATTCCGGATGTCAGCGAATAGATGCCGGAAGCACGAGCATGGATCGAAGGCGCGCCAAGACGATGCTCTGACGCCGGTGGTTTTGAAACACGCCAATGCGATTGACGATTACCCCGCCGTATTTGGATCCGAATAGCCATGAAGCGATCTATGAGGTCGGCGTCACGGTGCTCGAAGGAGACTGACCAGTGAGGTCCGGAGGAGACAGGGCGGGGCTGATGGCGAAGGGAGGCGTCGATCATGGCAAACACGAGCCATCGCCAGCAGAAGGCTGATGGACAACGGATGACAGCGGGCCGGATGGCGGAGAACCGTTAACCCACGATCGACACGTCGTCCGGTAATCCCGTGAGCGGCGGGAGACGTTGAAAAGGGACATCCTGATGCAAGAGGCATTCTGATGAAGGAACCGGCCATGAGGCCGCTGGAGTGGCTCGATGGCTATTTGCCGATCGAGGACCACGGATTGATCGGAGACGGCGCCACCGCGGCCCTGGTCGGCCGCGACGGGCGGATCGTCTGGTTGTGCCTGCCTCGATTCGATTCGCCCCCGCTATTCTCAAGTTTGCTGGATAGGGGCCGAGGTGGTCACTTTGCGGTCACTCCGGAGGAGTTGGAGGAGTCCCGCCAGTTTTACGAGCCGGACAGTCCCGTGCTCGTGACGGAAATGAAGACCCAGAGAGGTGTGATTCGCCTCACCGATTCCTGCCCCCTCATGGCCGGCGCCGACTTGACCGACGATCTCCAGGTAAGCAGAAGAGAACTGCTGCGGACCGTGGAAGTCCTGTCCGGGACAGTACGTTTGAGGGTCGAGATCGAGCCGCGAGGAGCTGCCGAAGCCGAGGCCCGGGAGGGTGGACTCCGTGTGCGATGCGCCGCGCAGCCGGACCTTGTATTGCAGGTGCTGTCATCAACTCCGTTGAAGGGACTTCATACCGTCATCACGCTCAAGGAGCACGCATCGTTCTCTCTTCTGTTGCGATGGCGACAATCATACGGTCATGTGGCCTCGTTTGACGCGCGGCGTCTGCATCGCGACACGAGCGCGGTGTGGAAACAATGGCTCAGCCATCTACACTATCAGGGCCCTCAAGAGTGGTTGGTACGTCGCTCCGCCATTACGATGAAGCTCTTGGATCATTTCGAAGGCGGAGCGATTGTGGCCGCGCCGACGTCTTCACTGCCCGAGCACATCGGCGGCGTCCGGAACTGGGATTATCGGTATGCCTGGGTTCGCGATGCCGCGCTTTCCGTCTATGCGCTCCATCGCATCGGTCTGTCGCACGAGGCGGCGGCGTTTCTCTCCTGGGTGCTCGACGCGGTGGAGGACAAGGGAGCACCGCGGATCATGTATACGCTGGATGGAAAGAGGCCGCCCGATGAGGTAATTGACCCGGAACTCGAGGGTTACAGACGTTCGAGACCCGTTCGTTGGGGTAATGGCGCGGCGGATCAACATCAACACGATCTCTATGGAGAGATTCTCGATTGTGCCTACCAATGGACGGCCCATCACGGGTGCATGCCGGAGCGGCTTTGGCGACACCTCTGTACCCTCGCTGAAGCGGCGGGACGGGAATGGCGGACGCCAGATCACGGTATTTGGGAAGTACGGACGACGGCCAGACCCTTCACCTATTCCGCCGCGTTGTGCCAAGTGGCACTGGATCGTGCAGCCCGAATGGCCCAGCGGTTTACGTTGCCGGGTCCGTGGCAACGGTGGAAACGGATGGCGGACGATATCGGTCGTGCCATCGTGGAGGAGGCGTGGGACGCAAGGGCGAATACATTCACCGAGCATTTGGGCGGCGGGAGTGTCGATGCCAGCCTCCTGGCACTGCCGGTCAGGCGGGTCGTGCCGGCCGACCATCCGAGGATGGTGGCGACCACCCGCGCCATCTGTGATCGGCTCGGAGCGGGCCACGGACTGCTCTATCGGTACCGCCCGGAAGACTCGCCTGATGGGATCCCGGGAACAGAGGGTGCCTTCCTCCTATGCAGCTTTTGGTTGGTGGACAACTTCGCGAAGCAAGGACGCCTGGATGAGGCCATGGATTTGTACGAGTCGCTTTGCGCGAGAGCCGGGCATTTGGGATTGCTGCCGGAAGAGATCGATCCCACAACGGGGTTGTTCCTGGGGAACTACCCGCAAGCGTTCAGCCACACCGGTGTGATTGCGAGCGGAGTGAATCTCGCGCGGATGACGCGAGGAACATGAGCTGACTCCTTCTGGGCGTGACCGCCGTAGTGAGATGATTCACAACTTGATTGAGATTGATCCAATCTTCACCCGTATCCACATGGGGTCCGTTGACCAGCAATCCCCGCATCTGCCGTTCACGCAATTACCCCCTCGTGCGGGCTTCTTTCGGATCCGGGCGGCTTCTGGCATGATGAGACGCTCTGAGCGGGGGCGGCGATCATGACCGACAACCGTCTTGCTGCGGCTCCTCATCATGTATCAGACGGTCCACGTCCGGTCTGTGGGCTATTGAAACATTCCATTTTAGATGGGCGTCGAGCACGATCATTCCCGTCGGATTGCGGAAGGTCGTTCCTCGAATCGAGGAACGCGCCATCGATCAGCCCGCATACTGACGGCACAGCCTGAATATAAGGGAGCGGCTCACTCGCATGGCCCAACCACGACCCATCAAGCTGGATCGGCCGGTCGACATCCGCCGCGACCACATCTTGGGAAGTCCCGAGGCGGACATGACATTGGTGGAGTACGGCAGCTATACATGCAGCCGGTGTCATGCCGTGCATCAAGTCGTCACGAACCTTCGGGATCGATTCGGAGATCGACTGCGCTATGTCTTTCGGCATCTTCCTCCCACGGGGGACGACGAAGCCCACCAGGCCGCCAAACTTGCGGAGTACGCTGCCGTGCCAGGCGCCCGGTTCTGGGAAATTCATGATGCGCTCATGACAGGCGGCCCCACGTTTACCTCACCCGATTTCGAACGGATCGCCAAGCAATTCAATGTGGCGGCCGGCGATGAGCGGGATCCGTCGGCATGCGATGCTGCACGACGGCGCGTGCAGGAGGATATCGACAGCGCCCGGCGCAGCGGAGCCTTAATGACGCCCACCTTTTTCATCCAATCCCGCCGCTACGAGGGACCTTGGGATGAAAATTCGTTGGCGGAGGCCTTGCTGGGCTCGCTGGGGCATAGAATGCAGTCCGCAGCCCTCGATTTTGTTCGATGGGGCCCCTCGGCCGGCTTGCTGCTGCTGCTCATGTCGGTTCTGGCCGTGGTTCTGAGAAACGCGCCCCTGGGCCCCGCATTCGAATCCTGGTGGAACACGCCATTGGGAATTCAATTTGGCGGTGGAAGCTTCACCTTGCCGCTTTTGAGATGGATCAACGATGGCCTGCTGAGCCTCTTTTTTCTCGTTGTCGGATTGGAGATCAAGCGCGAGTTCACCGTAGGCCATCTGGCCGCGCGGCGAGCGGCGGCGCTTCCCGTGGCCGGAGCGGTCGGAGGGATGATCCTTCCTGCACTCCTCTATTTTCTCGTGGCACCGCCCGGGCCGCTCAGAGCGGGATGGGCCATCCCCATTCTGACCGACACGGCCTTCGCGGTCGCTCTCATCGTCTTGCTCGGCGATCGCGTCCCCATCGAGCTCCGGGTCTTCCTGACAGCCGCCGTTATCATCGACGATCTGGCGGCAATTGCCATCATTGCGCTGTATTACTCATCTCACATCAGCATCGGCTATGTGTTTGCAGCGATGGCCATCACCGCGCTGCTCGCGGCGTTGAACCGCTGGGGCGTGTACGGTCCGTTGCCGTATGCTGTCCTGGGGGTGCTGCTTTGGGTATTGCTGCACGAGGCCGGTGTCCATGCGACGCTTGCGGGAGTCATCGTGGCGGTCTGCACGCCGACGCGTCCTCCGGCAAATTTACACGCGCTGATGGCGCAAGCCGAAATGGTGATCCAGGCAGAAACGCGCCGAGGCGGCGACGCCGTGATGCGGCATGGCCCTTCCGAGCCCGCGCTTCGTGCGCTGGATGCGATTCATGACCGGATTGAATCGCCGGCTGACAAGTTGCTGCGCTCGACGGAACGCTGGTCCAGCTATCTCGTGCTGCCGATCTTCGCGCTGGCAAACGCCGGGGTCGTCTTGTCGCCGGAGGTCGTCAGCGGGCACGAGCGGTTGATGCTGGCTGTTATCCTCGGATTGGTGCTTGGGAAACCGATCGGAATCCTCTTGGCCACCCGGTTGGCGGTGGTCACCGGCATAGCCACGAAGCCCGACGCCTACTCGTGGCGCCAGTTGTTGGGAGCGGGGGCGCTCGCGGGCATTGGATTTACGATGTCCCTCTTTATCGCGGGACAAGCCTTTCCGGATGCGAATGACTATGCCGCGGCCAAGATCGCAATTTTCATGGCGTCATTGGCCGCAGGAGCCGTTGGGACTGCGATTTTATGGCCCAGAATCGCAGAACGCAGCGGCAGAGAGGCCGCGGCCTATGGGACTGAATATGCGTAGGCAGGCTCGGGTGGCTCGAAATTTGTGCCTCGAGCTCCCAGTGTGCGAGGCCCCTCCGTTGGTGGGATTGCGCATTCGTCCGGAATTCGGAGATAAGCAGATTGGATCAAGTCCGGCTCAGCCCTATCCGATAGAAACCATATGTTGTCCAGGAGCATTCTGTCCGTTTCCCTTGTCGCCATCCTGCTGCCGGGGAGCCCCCTGGTCGCCATGGCGGGGTCGGCCGCCTCGACCTTTCGAGTGACGGCCACTCTGGATCCCACGTGTACAATCCAAACGACGCCGGCAACCTTTGGTCGTTACAACCCGCTCATGACCCATTCGAAGCAACCCTTGGACGTCAATAGTACCGTGACCATTACGTGCAGCAAGGGAATGGCCACGACGATCGCGCTCGACCGGGGGCGATATGGCGAGAAGGCGCAGGGGACGACAAGGGCCATGAAACATGCCTCGGCGGATGAATATTTGAGCTATGAACTCTATCAGGATGTGTATCGCACGATATTATGGGGGACAGCCGGGCAAAACCTGTTCGTCCCACCCATTGCCCCAGACACCAACCCGCGCACCTTTCTCATTTTTGGCCGTATTTTTCCCGCCCAGGATGTGCTGGCCGGCGACTATGCCGATACGGTGGTCGCGATTGTGAACTTCTAGATCTCCATTGTCGGAGGCGCTCCTGTCGAGAGGGGCGTTGCTTCCTCCTGCACTGCGATAGCAGGCGCTTGCCTTTGCCGGCATCCGCAGACTTTTTGACAATTTTTGTCATGCTGTGATCCGTTCTTGTCAGGAAATTGACGTCTTCTGCGGAGCCTCCTGAAACGAGAACGAGAATCCCTGAACGATATTTCAATCACTTGCAACAGAGAAGAACAAGCACGAATAGACTGCCGCTTTTCTTGCAGTGCCCCCTCTCTAGGTACAAATGACTCTATCGAACGCATAAGGGAGGGGGACATATGAAAGGGGTTAGGAAGCATGTCTGGATCATCGCGGTCGCTGTTCTATCGTTCTGCTTCTCGACTCAGCTCGCGATGGCCGGCTCTGCCGCCTCGAATTTCACCGTGAGCGCGGCGGTCGTGGCGACCTGTTCGATCTCCACAGTGAACATGAACTTCGGCAACTATGATCCGATCAATGCGAACGCGAGCACGGCCCTTGATGTCAATGGGTCTGTGACGATCACCTGCACCAAAGGCGCGAGTACCTGGATCGACCTGAGTCCGGGCGCGAATGCCGCCAACGCCGTCGGCACGACCAGGGCCATGGCGACCGCCGGCCCTGATTACCTGAGCTACGAACTGTACCAGGACAATACCCACACGACCGTGTGGGGCGTCGGGAATCCCGGAAATGCCCTCGTGCCGCCCGTCGCTCCGAATAAAAATGCCCGGACGTTCACCGTCTACGGCCGGATCCCGGCGGGTCAGGGGAGCAGCGTCGGCAACTATACCGACACGGTCACCGCCACGGTAAATTTCTAGGCACGCCGCGGTGCGCCGGCCGTCCTGGGCTATTCTGGGGTCCGTCCTTGTCCTGTTCCTCTTCCTGGCGGAGGAGGGCCGGGCAAGCAGTTTCAACGTCTCTCCGCTCAAGATCGTCCTCTCCGGGAAAACTTCCAGCGCGCTCCTGGAAATCACGAATCAGTCTCCCGACGCGCTTCGGCTCCAACTTTCCGTCTCCGCCTGGGATCAACGCTCCACCGGCGAGATCCTTTTATCGCCCACCGATGAGGTGATCTTGTTCCCGCCGCTTGTCTCCATCGAGCCAGGCGAAAAGAGAAAGATACGGTTGGGGGCGGTCACCCCGCGTGGCGTCACGGAGAAAACGTATCGAATCGTGCTTGAAGAACTTCCGCCCGCCAAGTCCCACGAGGCAGAAGGCGGCGTGATCCACGTCCTTACGCGCATGACGATCCCCGTGTTCCTTGAACCGACCAAGAAAGTGGTGAGCGGCGAAATCGCCGACCTGACGCTTCGAAACGGAACGGCGAGCTTTGCGGTGAAAAACACCGGCAACGCGCATTTTTCTCCGCAGCGTATCGAGCTCATCGGCGCCGGAGCTTCAGGCCAGCCGATCGCGAAGCACGACATCGACGGGTGGTACGTGCTGGCCGGATCCACAAGAGCGTACGACATCCGCCTCTCCACCGAAGAGTGCCGGAACCTGAAATCCTTGACGGTGGAGGCACAGAGCGAAGCGGGACCTCTGAAGGCACAGCTCGACGTGAATGTCGGGGACTGCGGGCCTTGAGCCGGAGGGCGACGTGTTAGCGGCAGACCGGTATGGCGGATGTGGATTGAGTCGAGCCGGCAGGCGGCATCGCAATCTCATGGGGGGAGGGTGGGCCTCATGCTTGCCGTGGCAGGCATGCTCCTCCTTTCCACGACGGTCTTCGCCCAGTCCCAAGCCGGGGATCGGGCGGTGCTTCAATTGTTCGTCAATGAGGTGGACAAGGGAGAAGTGCAGGCCCTGCGTCGCGCAACGGATCTCCTCGTGCGAACGTCCGACTTACAAGCGGCCGGCATCGACCTCAGCGGGACGCGGCAGGAATTCATGGGAAAGGACAGCTTCACCTCGCTGGATTCCTTGTCCCCGGGAACCAGCTATGAATTCGACGAAAAAGAGCTGGTCGTTCGACTCAGGGGGCAGGCGGGGATGCAGCACAGGACGACGGTTAACCTGTCGCCTACCTCTCCTCCCGGGACTCTCTACAGTCACGACACGAGTTTCTTCCTCAACTATGCGGGTCAGACGACGGGATTCAGCGAGTACACCGCGTTCGGGGAGGCAGGATTGAGCGTTTCGGGCCATCTCCTGAGCAGCACGGTGAGCCGCACCGAGGACGGGCACGTGCTTCGCGGCCTCTCGAATCTCATCCTGAACGACCGCGAACACCTGACCCGTTGGACCCTGGGCGACGACTTAGTCAACGGAGGTCTCTTGGGCGGGAGCACGTTCATAGGCGGCATCAATGTGGAACGAAATTTCACGCTCGACCCATACTATTATTTCTTCCCGCGGCCGATGCTTTCCGGGACGGCATTGGTTCCTTCGACCGTCAACGTGTATTCGGACGGCGGCTTGCTGCGACAGGAAACGGTCGCGCCGGGCTAGTTTGAGCTGAGCAATCTTCCTGTGGCCAACGGCTATCGAACCAATCGCGTCGTCGTGCGGGACATCTTTGGACGCGAGACGGAGATCATCTCTCCCTTCTATTTGTCCACCCGCGTGCTGAGGCGGGGCGTCAGCGAGTACAGTCTCAACGCAGGATTCCGCCGCGAGAACGTGACGGGCGCCAGTTGGGATTACGACTCAGCCGCCATATTCAGCCGGTATCGGATCGGCGTCACCGACTATGTGACGCCGGGGCTGGGCTTCGAGGCGGCCAATCGGCTGACGAATGGCAGCGTGCGCCTGACTGCCAAATCCCTGGTCGGCGAAATGGATGCATCGATCGCCGCGAGCACCGAGGCGGGAACCATGGGTTCGGCCGCTGCACTGACCTACAGCTATTTGCAGCGCTGGTTCAGCGTCGGCGCGAGCGTGCGAACCTTGAGCAACCACTATGCGACCGTCAGCCTTCCCTCGTCCGCCGACCGGGTGAAGCTGGAGACGACCGCTTTCATCGGCGTCCCGATCGGGACCAAGATCAACCTGAATCTGGAAGCCACGCGGACGGAGT
>DASTSI010000240.1:0-3890 GCA_035760745.1 Nitrospira sp.
ATATTCCGCATTATCGGGACGACATTCTTAATCCGAATAACATGACGACGACCTATGGCGCTTTGGATGAAGCTGGTCACGCAGTAGTATGGATAGCTGCAGATTTCTTTCGCGATACTTCTATCAGTGATATTGCTGGATCCATACTCAACATCCTGTGTGGAATTTTATTTCTGGTTATTGGTGGTTTGTTTATTGCGGTGGCGGCAATTAATGTGATCATAGGCGAAGTAGGCTTCGCTTTGGCCATGGGCATCGCGCCGTTGGCATTGGTCGCTTTGATGATCGAACAAACAAAAGGTCACTTCCAGTCATGGCTGCAATTCGCGCTCGGATTCGCGATATTGCCTCTCCTGGCAGCGGCACTGACGTCGGTAGTCCTCTTTGTCGCTGGGCAGCTGCTTCTGATCGCCAACGCAGGCAGCGACAACAAGGCCGGATATTTTCCATTCTTGTTCATCATCATTGCGGCGCTCTTTCTGCTCTTCAAGCTGCCTGAGATGGCGAGTTCTCTGGCCGGAACCTCGGTCATGGCGGCGAGCGGACGCGCTCCGATGGCGATGGCGTCCGCCGTGAAGAACTCGGCAATGAAAAATGCCGGACGCGCCATGGGCGCCGCCAAAATGGCCTACCGTACAGGTCAGCGCGTGCGGGACGGAGCTTCTGTCGCCAATTCCGCGCTCAAGAAGGGAGCAACCAAACGCGAGGCCGCCTGGGCGGCCATCAGCGGCATGCGACAAAGTACCATGGCTCGCCAGTCGAGGCGGGATGAACGCTTAGCCAAAAGAATGGTAGGAACCGCGAAGAATAAGGCGGTACCGCCAGCAGTCGCATACAAAAACGATGCGACTAATAATTCCGGTTCATGAACAAATGCTTGAATGACACGATTTTCACTATCTCATTTCTGAATTGAATGCCTGGGGTGATAATGATGAATGAAAAAAACTTGAGGCATGCGTTCGAAGACGAACTATTTTTCACGCTCCGTCAGCAACGCAACAACTGGGTGAAGATCGCGCTTGGCTCGATGATAGCGACATTGTTGTCGCTTCTAGGTCTGATCGTGATCCTTCCCCACAGCGGCCCTCAGCCATTTGTGATCATGGTAGACAAGACGACCGGAGATGCCGAGAAGCTGGTTCAGGTCCGGCCTGCGTCGCTCGATCAGCAGGACGCGGTCCTGCAGGCGGAACTCGTATCATACGTTACGGACCGCGAGACCTATGACCAGTCCGACAATGCCACCCGCATTCCGGACGTGCTGTTGCGTTCGTCGGGACCTGCCGCCGAGAGCCTGCAGAAGCTTTGGAGTTCGACATCGTCCGATTACCCCCCAAAGCTGTATGGCGACGGGGTGCGCATAAGGGTGGTGGTCAATTCCGTCTCCGTCATTCCATCGGCTGGTGGAAAGGCCGGCAGCGTGGCGCGTGTGCGGATCACGAAATTCCGCGAGGAAAGCGGGCAAAAGACGGCCCAGCGCGTCTTTGCCGTGACCGTCGGATATGCCTTCGAGCCCAAACAGAACGCCACGCTCGGAGAAGTGTGGAAGAACCCGCTCGGCTTTATGGTCAATACCTATAGAATTGACGCAGAAACTGCAGAATAAATTCAGGATCCTAGTATGTTTAAAGCGATTTCGATTTCCTTGATTGCATTGGGGTGTGGACTGGGTCCCGCCACTGCCGGCTCTGCGGCCGCCAGGCATGATCCGCGGATTCAATATACGGCCTACGACGAGAATGCCGTCTACAAGCTCGATCTCTATCTGAAGTCGGTTACGGCTGTTCAGTTCGCCGAGAGCGAAACGGTGAAGTCGATCCTCATCGGCGATAGCGCCTCCTGGGAGGTTGTCAAACTCAACAGCGGAAACGTTGTGAGCATCAAACCGATCGAAGCGCCCGGTATGACGGATATGACGGTCTATACCGACAGCCGGGTCTATACATTCGAGCTGCATTCGATCGGCGAGCGTCCGACCGGAGCAGATGCGCCGTATCGCGTCGTGTTCAGCTACCCGAACTCCAAGCCCAAGCACGCCAGCGACACCCCGGCGCCGGGGCCGCTCAACGCCGACTACATGGTGTCTGGCCAGGCCGAATTCCGGCCGATCTGGGTACAGGATGACGGCCTCCAGACCTCCTTCTTCATTCCGGCGGGCGCCCCCCGGCCGGCAATCTTCAAGGTCGGGCCGAAACGACAGGAGCAATTGATCAACTCCCGCACCGAGGGCAGCCGGATCATTGTGGACGGAACAAGCGACTACTGGGTACTGCGTATAGGAGACCAGGCCGTATGCGTCGGCCGATCGAACAAAGTGATCCCTGACGCCCCGGTGCCAACGCCTGCGCCGGAGGTGGCCCATGTCAAGTAAAGGCGATCATCCCACCGAGCCGCATGAAGAACCAGGCGGCCACGGAGCTCCCAAGCCTGACCAGCGCGATGTGCTGGTCAGGAAGCGACGCGCCAGGCAAAGCGGCGCTTCGCGTCGAAACGGCGATCTGCGCATGCTGATGGCAGCGGCCGTCCTCGTCGGCGGGGTCGGACTGCTCTTCGTCATCGTCGCTCCCAAGGCGGCGTCGAGCTTGTTCGGTTCAGCCACGGAAGCCGATCAAAAGGCATCCCAGGTCAGCCTGAAGGTCGACAACGAGACGGACCAGCAAACCCATCTCGATTTCGTCGTACCGGGCAAGGAGGAGAAGCGGCCGAGCATCGATCCCGATGTCGACCTGAAGACCAAAGTCCGATCTCTCGAGGAGCAGCTCGCCAAGATGCAGGGAGGCGTCTCGAAGGCGCAACTGCAGCAGATGTTGAGCGCCTACAACGACAATCTCGCACAGCAGCTCGAGGAACAGCGCAAGGCCATGGAGGCTGAGAATGCAAGGCTGCGCGAGGAAGCCGAGAAGGATTCGGAGCGCGCGAGACAGCAGGCGGAAGAACTGGCGAAGCGGCAGCAGCGGGATCAGGCCCAGCGCGAATCGAAAGTCGTCATCGTGGACGAGGGCGAGCCGTCCGAAGCTGCCGCCAGTGGATCGGAAGGCACCAATATGAACGGCAATCTGCGGTTCCTGAAATCCGCTGACCGCGACGTCGTTCAGACATCCGTCTCCCGCAGGCTCGCGGATCCTTCTCGCACGGTGGTCCAGGGAACGATCATTTCGGCAGTTCTCGAGACGGCGATCGACACGCAACTTCCCGGGAGCGTTCGCGCGCAGGTCATGCGGCCGGTATTCTCGTTCGACGGCACCCAGATACTCATGCCGCCCGGGACCATTCTGATCGGCGAATTCAACAACGACGTCGATATCGCCCAGAAGCGGGTCCTGATCGCATGGAACAGGGCGATTACACCAGCCGGCGATTCGATCGCGCTCGGTTCGATCGGAACGGACACGCTTGGCCGGTCCGGAACTCTCGGCAATGTCGACAACCGGTTCGCCACCAAGTTCGGTGCTGCGGCCCTCATCAGTGCGATCACGGCAGCTCCCGTGCTGATCGCCTCGCAGATGGGCAAGTCCAACAACTCCGATACGACGATCAATGTCGGCGGGGGCGGGCAGAGCGGCGGTGGATTGGGGCAGGGGATGGCCGGGCAGGTGAGTGGCGTATTGGACAAGTACATGTCGCTGCCGCCCGTCATCCGCATACCGCAGGGCGAAGAAATCCGCGTGTTCACGAACAGGGATCTGATCTTCCGATGAACGAGATGGTGAGACATCGGGAGATCTCCTATGTGGAGCAATATCTCGAGCCGGTACGCGAATACCTGACGAACGACCGGATCAACGAGCTGGTCATCAACCCCAACGGTACGATCTTCGTCGAGGAGGCGGGATCGACCTACATGCAGGAGATCGAGGTCGATCTTTCGCAGCATGCCATCAAGCGGC